>JBKJPO010000014.1:0-13719 GCA_046595095.1 Chitinophagaceae bacterium | reverse complement strand
AACCTCTCAATTTTTATAACAAAAACAATGTAAAATATTTTTGTGCAGAAGCGGCATTCTCTGCACCTTTATAACGTATGCATCTAAAACAATTTTCCTGGTTGATCGCAGTATTATTTCCGGCTTTTTTTTCTCCTGCTTTTTCACAGAAAACATCAAATAAGAAATACCCGAGTCTATTTTGGGAAATAACCGGCAATGGTCTGAAAAAACCCTCCTACCTCTTCGGCACTATGCACGTAAGCAGTAAGATGGTTTTCCACTTATCAGATTCGTTTTACCTGGCAATTAAAAATGTAGATGCAGTGGCCCTGGAACTCAACCCTGATGTATGGCAAGGCCAGATGGTCCGTCTTGAGAGGCTGCAGCAGAATTATAGAAATTTTTCCCAACCCGCCAAAAGTGATTACCTGAATGAAAAATCATTCCAGGTTACCAGCTATGTCGATGAACTAAAAGCTTCACTTAGCACAGAACCAGCTGTTGTCAACAGTCTCTTATATCGAAGTTATAAAACAAAGGAAGATTTTGAGGAAGATACTTTTCTTGATCTCTATATTTTTCAGACCGGTAAAAAACTGGGAAAGCGGGCTACAGGTGTTGAGAATTATTATGAGACAGAACAGATTATCCTGGAAGCTTATAATGATATGGGTAAAGAAAAGAAAAAGAGATCGATTGATACGGATGGAGAATCGATGTTTGAGATCGAGCAGAAATCCCAGGATGCCTATCGTCGGGGAGATCTTGATCTTCTCGATTCGCTCGACCGGATGATGGAACGGTCAGATGCTTTTAGAGAAAAATTCCTTTACAAACGCAATGAGATCCAGGCAAACTCTATAGATACCATTTTAAAGAAAAGCTCCCTGTTTGTGGGCGTAGGTGCAGCACACCTTGCAGGCGAACGTGGGGTGATAGACCTGCTCAGGAAAAAAGGTTATAAACTGAGGCCGGTATTTATGGCAAACCGGGATGCAACACAAAAGGAAACAATCGATAAAATGAAAGTGCCCGTTACATTCACTCAAACATCTTCTGCAGACCAGTTTATAAAAGTTGATATGCCAGGCCCACTTTATAAAATGGGAAATGATTTCGCAACTTTCGACAGGCTGCAGTATTCCGATATGAGTAATGGTTCATATTACCTGGTTACAAGGGTAAATACTCATGCAGCATTTACCGGAACTACTGCAGATAAAATATTGAAAAAAGTTGACAGCCTTCTTTATGAAAATATTCCCGGTAAGATTCAAAAAAAGAATTCCATAATAAAAAATGGATATAACGGTTACGACATCACGAACCTCACTCGTCGTGGCGATCTGCAACGTTACCAGTTGTTTGTAACACCATTTGAAGTGATCATCTTCAAAATGAGTGGTAAAGAAAATTATATTAATGGACCTGAAGCCAATAGATTTTTTAATTCGATCCAGTTAAAACAAATAAATGCGAGCTGGTCTGCGTTTAAACCTGCGCAGGGTGGATTTAAAATTAATTTTCCTGGTACGCCACTCGAGAAATCATTTTCCGGGGCTGACGATATTGATCGTTGGGAATATGAAGCCATCGACCAGGCGACTGGTAACGCTTACCTCGTATTCAAAAAATCGGTTCAGAATTTTCTCTTTCTTGAAGAAGATACATTTGATCTCGGATTGATGGATGAATCATTCAGGATGTCTGAAATTTTTGACAAACAACTTTACCGGCACCATACAAATTTCAAGGGTTACCCAGCGATGGATGTATCAAACCGCATGAAGGATGGCTCTATTGTGAAAGCCCGGTTCATCATCAAGGGACCACATTATTTTTTGGTAGCGGCCAGGGCAAAAAATGCATCCACTTCATTTGAGGATTATTTTTCTTCATTTGAATTTACTCCATACAATTATGCAAGTGCTCAGAATTTTAATGATACATTTCTTCATTATAAAGTTACAACTCCAGTAGTACCAGAGCTTGAGCAAAATCTCAGGTCGATTGTTGAAAAATTCAGTGATGAGAATGAGTTTCCTGGAGCTGCACATAGTTATTGGCCCAAAACAAGAAATGCTTTATTCAGATCTGATAGCACGGGGGAAATGATTAATGTTTCAATGCAGCAATATCCAAAATATTTTCATGTGAAAGACTCATCAGCTTTCTGGGAAGAAGAGGTTGAAGATTTTACCAGGGGAAATGACCTGGTGATTGCTAAACGCGATTCATTCAGTTTATCCGGAGGGGTGCAGGGTTACAGGTTAGAGCTTTCAGATACAAATTCCTCCCGGCTTATTAAATGGATGTTCCTGTTGAGAAATGACCGGATTTTCAGGATCGTTTCGTTAGGAGATACGCTTACCAGGGAAAGTGATTTTGTGCAGAATTTTTATGCCAGCTTTTTACCCGAAGGACTACCGGAAAAGAAACATATTTTCAATAACAAACTTGATCTTTTTATCAGCGATCTTTCGAGCAAAGACAGCATTACAAAGTCCCTTGCTGAAGATGCAATCTCCAATTTATATTATGGAGGTAAAGGCATTCCGACTTTGATCAAACTGATCAACCAGGTGCAATTTGGTGAGGCCAAATATTTTGATAATAAATCAAAACTCATTGCCGAACTAGGCTATATACGTGAACCCGGGGTTACTTCAACAATCGTAAAAACGCTAAAAGACATTTATGAAAAAACATCGGATACGAGTACCTTTCAAAACGAAGTTTTCAGGGCATTGGCAAAACATCGATCTAAAGAAGCATATGAACTACTGAAAGATCTTATTTTGCAGGATCCTCCTGTGTTCGAATCTTCTTATGAATTAAGTGGATTTTTCCGCGACCTGGAGGATTCCATTTCATTAACAAAGACACTATTCCCGGAGCTGCTCCAGCTTTCAACAATCGATGATTATAAAGAGGGGATCAACTCATTATTATTAATGCTGGTGGATAGTGGTTTGTTAAAAGCAAAGCATTATAAAACTTTTTTCAACAAAATTTATTTTGACGCTAAAATCGCATTGAAGAAACAATCGGGGAAAGATGAAAAAATTCTCGGGCGTGAAATTGATAATGATGATGATGAAAGGACTTACTCCGACAACAGCAGCAACAAGACAAATCTTGATGATTACACAGTTTTATTGATGCCTTTTTATGATAAGAATCCGGGTGTTCTTAAGTTCTATAACAAACTACTTGCATCAAGGGATCCGCTCGTTCAGTTGAAAACGGTTAAGGTTTTATTGCGTTTTAAGAAATCAGTTCCTGATAGTCTTCTCATCAAACTCGCGTCTTCAGATAAATACCGGGGACGGTTGTACGAATTAATGGAAAAGTATAAGCAACTTGATAAATTCCCCGCAAAGTATAAAAATCAGCTCGATATAGCACGCAGTAACCTTGTGCTTGATAAGAATTACGATAGGATTGATTCAATTGTTTATGCTGGTAAACAACAGGTTTCACTCCGAGATAAAAAAGGCCTTGTATATTTTTTTAAATACCGGGTAAAGAAAGAGGATGACTGGAAAATTGGTCTAAGCGGATTGCAACCGGAAGATCAGAAAATGATAAGCAGTGATGATAGGCTGGCTAAAATGACGGAAAAAAAATTCCATGAAGATGAGCCGTTAGAAGAACAATTTAATGAACAGCTGAAGAGGATACTTTTCTCATTGAGGAAAAGCAGTAAGAATTTTTATGAAAATGATTTCGGACGTTACAGGAATAATTAGGAAATAGGAATTCATCACTCCTAAAAGCGAAATACATAATTCATAATTCATATTTCATGTTGGGTATAGCGGAAATAAGTTGTTTAGTGTACTCATTAACGGGGGCATAATAAACCTGGTCAGCAGTTCCTGTTTCTACAATTTTCCCTTTGTTCATAACCATAATTCGATCACTCATGTAACGTACTACTGAAAGATCATGAGAAATAAAAATACCGGTGAAACCAAATTCTTTTTTCATGTCATTTAGCAGGTTTAATACCTGGGCCTGAACGCTTACATCAAGCGCCGAAACGCTTTCATCACATATGATAAAGGAGGGATTTAAACCCAGTGCGCGGGCTATACAGATTCTTTGTCGTTGCCCGCCGCTGAACTCATGCGGATAGCGATGATAATGTTCAGCTTTGAGATTTACTTTTTCAAGCAAATCAATCACCTGCTCTTTTCGGGCCCGATCATTTGGAAGGAGCTTATGAACTTTCATCGGCTCAAGTATCGCCTGGCCAATGCTGATCCTTGGATTTAATGATCCATATGGATCCTGGAAAATGATCTGTATATCTTTTCGCAAGATTCGCATTTCATTTTTTGGAATTGCTGCAATATTGCGGTTCTCAAAAATGATCATTCCTGCTGATGGCTCAATGAGCCTGAGTAAAGCCCTGCCCAGCGTTGTTTTTCCCGAACCACTTTCTCCTACAAGTCCGAGCATTTCATTTTTATAAATTTCAAAACTCACATTATCCACTGCTTTTATGTAGCTGGTTGGTTTGCCAAAGAAATTTTTTGATGCCGTAAATCGTACTTCAAGTTCTTTCACCTGCATTACAACTTCCTCTAATTTCTTTTCGTCTTTAACGGTCTTTGGCTTATCATCCAGCCGTTGGCGGTATGCAGTTGTTATTTCATTTTCATGAGTGCCTGCAAAATCACTTACAATGGGTAATCGTTCACCTTGCTGGTAAGCCGAAGGCCTGCAGGCCAGTAATGCCCGTGTATAAGGATGCTTAGGTTTTGTAAAAATTTCTCCTGTTGACCCGGTCTCCACAATACTTCCCCTATACATCACCACAACCTTGTCAGCTATTTCTGTAACCAGGCCGAGATCATGTGTAATATAAATCACACCCATTCCATTTTGTACCTGCAAATCTTTTATAAGTTGCAGAATTGTTTTCTGTACGGTTACATCCAGTGCTGTGGTTGGTTCGTCAGCAATAAGTAATGAAGGATGTGAACTCATTGCCATGGCAATCATCACTCTCTGCTTTTGGCCTCCACTCAATTGGTGAGGATAACGGTTAATCATACCCGAAGAATCAGGTAGCTTTACTTGTTCAAATAGTTCAATGGTTTTTGCCAGTGCCTCCTTGTTATTTAACTGTTGATGCAGCTTAATTGCCTCCATTACCTGTGTACCGCAGGTTAGAACGGGGTTGAGCGAAGTCATTGGTTCCTGGAAGATCATGGATATATCTTTTCCCCTGATTTTCATTATTTTATCATCACTAAATGATAGGAGGTTTACAGCAGCTGCTCCATCTTTTGAAAACATAATCCTACCTGAAATATATTTTGCCGGAGGTACAGGTAACAACTGCAATATCGAAAGTGAGGTTACTGATTTGCCAGAACCGGATTCTCCAACGATCGCAACTATTTCGCCTTTGTCCACAGTAAATCCCAGGTTGACTACAGCATGCGTATCGCCTTCCATGGTTTTAAAATCTATGGAAAGATCTTCTATTTGAAGTAATGGAATAGGCATGAATAAATATAAGTTTTTACCAAATCAACCCTTAAAAGATTTTGGGAGTATTTTTTATCTGAGATCTATTTAGTTTAGTTTTATTTTTTTATTCCCGTTTATCAATTTATAATAGAAGGTATTAAATATGGGGAAAGAAAATACTTATGGTTCAATAATTGATCATACAATTGGGAAAATGAGTAAAAATGCAAAAAATACTTGTCGTTGATGATGATCGTGATATACTCTATGTGATGAGATTATTGTTGACTAAAAATGGTTTTCATGTTGATATCACCTCAAAAGGCGAGGATACGATCAGGAAAGCTAAGGAAATACACCCCGACCTGATAATATTGGATGTGCGACTTGGTGGAATCGATGGCCGGGATATCTGCAGGAAACTAAAATCCGGAACCGAGACCCGTGATATACCAATTATTATGTTTTCCGCAAATACTAATCGCAAAGAAGTAATGAGTAAATGCAATGCTGACGACTTTGTTGGCAAGCCCTTTGAAATTAATAATATGATTGAGCGTATTAATATGCAACTATCCCTCAATTAGCTTCAGCCCGTTTATATACGATACCGGTTAACGTGATACTTGTGCCCGGTGGATCCCTTTACAAAATAATTTGTGGTTCGATTAAAATAAAAAAACCGGCTGAATCAACATGCCGGCTTTTTTAAAATGCATTATTTCATTTCTTATTTGATCCTGAATACCACCACGCCATTTTTCTTTTCATCTGAAGATACCCTCACTTCATAAGTTTGCCCACCAGCAGAAATTTTCATCAAAGCAGTATTGGGTGGGATTGTTCCCAGGTTCTCAGCATACATCAGGAGTTCATTGCTCTTATTAGGGCTTGCTTTAAGATTAAGGGTAATTGCTTTCTCAGTAAGCTTTTGTTTTGAGGCTACAACTTGTCCATTAAAGTACACAGTTACTACATCACCGTCCACATCCCCATTGTCATAAAGGTCAACTTTGAAATCAGGACTTGTCAATTCAATTGTTTTAATTAGTTCTGGTGCCCGGTTGCCGATCTTGACTGAACTGCTTCCACCTTCGGGGCGAAGTATACCGGTAACTAAATTCTGACCACTTAGTAGCATATTAGCGGCTTTCTGGATGTCTTTAGGTGTAAGCGCATCTATATATTTTGCATAGTCCACGAAATATTTGGGATCATTACCCGGGAATTTCATCTTTTGTAATGTGGAAAGCCAGATGGCATTTTCCTTTAATGAAACTTTCATTTGTTCCTTCCATTGTTCTTTAACTTTATTGAGATCGGCCAATGTTGGGGCATTGGTTTTTAGTTTGTTGATTTCCTGGTTGATTGCATACAATAAAGTATCTACTTTTTCCGGACCGCAAGGTAACTGTAGAAAGAAGGAATAATTGGGGTAAGGAATTTTTTCAAAATTCGCATTAATGCCGCCAGTATATACTCCCTGGATTTTTTCCCTTAATTCTTCAATAATACGAATATTAAGCAGCTCGCTTAGCGCTTCAGCTTTTAATTCCAGGTCCTGAGAAAATGGAATTTCGCCACTGTATAGTGCAACAACAAGACTTTTCTCTTCTTTGCCCCTGTTAAAATTAACATTGACTTTTCCTTTCACAGGCCTTACTTTATTATCAGCGTAGGAAGTATTTTTTGCTAAGTTTGATGGAAGCCCGCCAATATATTTTTCAATAAGAGGGATCAATAATTCCTGTTTGAAACTTCCTACAAAAGTGAAATGCATACCGTTAGCGTTACCAAATCTTTCTTTATAAATGGCTAAGGCACGATCAAGGTCGATCTTGTCAAAATTCTTGCTCTTAGGAATGGGAGAGGTTGCAAGAGGATTGTTTTTGTAGATTACATTGAATAAGGTATCGATGAATGCCGTTTGCGGGTTGGCGCCAAGCATCGCAAACTGGGATTTATTCTTTTGCACAAAGGATCTGAACAGGGCTGTATCTTTTCTTGGAGCTGTAAAATAAAGGTACATGAGCTGGAACATGGTCTCAATGTCTTTTACACTGCTGCTTCCACTCATTCCATCAGAAGTTGAAGAAAATACCGGTGATACATTTGCTGTTTTACCCGCTAATGCTTTCCTTAGATCTGTGGCAGTAAAATCACCCACACCCATTGTTTGCACAAGTTGTGTTGCATAATCTGCACTGTACTTATCTTTTAAGCCATAATTATTTTTTCCACCTGCACGTACAGCACTCATCAGTACCTGGTCATTCTTAAAATCTGTTGACTTAAGCGTAACCGTTACTCCATTGTTTAATTTAAGATTGGTTGTTCCAAGCTTTGGATTCTTAATACTACTTGTAACTTTCCCGCCGGTTGGAACAGTAGTCAACAGGTTAGTGGCTATGGCTTTTTCTTCGTATGCTTTAATATCAGCTTTTTCTGCATTATTAGTGATAGCCACCAGGTCTTCGCCAGAAGGAAGCTTTACTTTATCGGCTGCTTCAGGGCCGGTAAGTGCTATGAATTTATTGGGATTGTTTTTTAAAAGTGCTGAAATAGCGTTCACCTCATCAAGAGTAATTTGAGGGACAAGGATTTTGGTGAGTTCGAATTCTGCCTCGATACCCGGGATAACTTCTTTTTCAAGAAAATTCCTGATATATTCACCAACATGATTGGCTGACTCGGTTTTATCGCGTTCGTTGTATGCCCGTTCCATCCCGGTTATAATATTTTTTTTGGCGCGGTCAAGTTCTGCTACACTGAAGCCAAATCTTTTTACCCGCTCCAGTTCTTCAACATATGCTGACAGAGCCTTCGACGCATCACCATTTCCTATCGCAATTTGTGCAAAAAAGGATTCGATATCCCTTACAAATCCATCAAATCCTGCGAAGGCGCTTACAAATGGTGGATTCTCTTTTTGTGTTACTTCCCTGAGGCGTTGATTTAAAAGTGTAGAATAGATATTTTTAACCAGGTCATTTTTGTATTCAGCAACTGTTCCCTGGGATACATTTTTTTGCGCAGCATGAACAATGAGTATGGCATAGTCTGTGGCTTCTTTATCCGTTACCACCATTCCTTCATTGCTTGTATAAGCAGGAATGGATTCACTGTTTCTGGGCCTTGGATTTTCAGGATTTTTCAAAGAAGAAAAATGCTTCTTAATCATCTCCTCTGCCTTAGCAGGCTCGATATCACCTACTACTATTACTGCCATCAGGTTTGGTCGATACCAGTCTCTATAAAATCTGCGGATCACATCATGCTTGTAAGTCTTAATAATACTATCAACGCCAATGGGTATACGATTTCCATAAAGAGAACCGGCAAATAATTTAGGATAGAGTTTGCGGAACATCCTGTCGCCGGCACCTTTACCGAGACGACTCTCCTCCAGGATAACAGCCCTTTCGCCATCAATATCATCGCTGTTGAATGAAATGTTATGTGCCCAATCTTCCAATATTTGGAAACCTTTTGAGAGATTATCCGGTTTGTCGGTAGGAATCGGAAGCATATAAACTGTTTCATCAAAACTAGTATATGCATTAAGGTCGCTACCAAAGCCAACGCCTATGGATTGAAGGTAAGAGATGATATCGTTCTTCTTGAAATTCTTCGTACCGTTGAATGCCATATGCTCTGCCATGTGGGCAAGCCCTTGCTGGTCTTCATCTTCATTGATGGAGCCTGCGTTTACAACAAGACGTAATTCGACTTTTTGTTCAGGCTTTTTGTTTTGACGGATATAATAGGTTAGCCCGTTATCGAGTTTGCCAATCTTTACTTTAGGATCTACACCGATCTTATCCTGCAGTCCTGTTTGTGCTTGTGAAAATGCAGGAACCAGCGAAATAATAATAAAAAGCCAGCCAAAAAAGCTGGCCCGGAAATTTTTTGACATACAGTTAAAGTTTGATTACAAATATATATGAGAGTTTCGGAGGAAAATCCGCTTTTTGATAAGTGGGAAGTTACATTAACAATTTGAGGCAATTGGATAAACTTTGTTTCCAGGGCAATATTTCAACTGAGAAATTTTCATGGATCTTACCCGTATCCATAGCCGAATAATGTGGTCGTTTTGCAGGTGTGGGAAAAGCGGAAGTAGGTATTGGATTCACCTTGCATTGCAATCCGCTTAGATCCCTGATCGCTGTGGCAAAATCATACCAGGAGATAATTCCTGAATTCGCATAATGATAGATCCCTGCAAATTTAACCACAGACGGGTTTAATATAATTGTGGTAATTGCTTTTGCCAGGTCCGCTGCAAATGTAGGCGAGCCAAACTGGTCATTTACCACGTTAATGCTATCCTTTTCTTTCATTAGGCGAAGCATGGTCTTAACGAAATTCTTACCAAATGAAGAGTATAGCCAGGAAGTACGTATAATGATAGACGCAGGGTTATTATTTATTGCGGCTTCTTCTCCCGAGCGTTTTGTACTGCCATAATAATTCACAGGGGAAACCTGGTCAGTTTCTTTATAAGGTTTATCAGCCTTGCCATCGAAAACATAATCAGTGGAAATATGAAGGAACAAAGCGCCGGCTTGCCAACTAGCCCTGGCAAGATTTCCCACAGCTTCACCATTCAAAAGCATCGCCTCTTCGCGTGCATTTTCAGCAAGGTCTACTGCGGTATAAGCTGCACAATTAATGCAATGAGTGATCTTGTGATCTAAAAAAAATTTTTCAATTAAAGAATTATCTGAGATGGATAATTCATCTTTTGTTGTGAAGATGAAATCGTAATCCGGGAGGGTTGAGGCAATTTTTTTCAGTTCGCTACCCAATTGCCCATTTGAGCCCGTTACAAGTATTGTCGCCATATTGTTTGATGCTTATCCTTTAAACACGAAGGTATGCACAGCACCTGAGAGGCCGGGGTATTTTGTATCTTTTTCAGATATCTGTTGAAATTCAGCAGGAATTTTCCAGTCTATCTCCAGTTCGGGGTCGTTAAGAAAGATTCCCCCTTCAGCTTCTTTATCATAAAACTCGTCGCATTTATAGAATACTTCAGCGGTTTCACTCAACACAGAATACCCATGTGCGAATCCTTTTGGTACAAGTAATTGTTTTTTATTCTCAGCTGATAGTTCTATAGTAAAGACTTTGCCAAATGTGGGCGAACCGGAACGGATATCTACAGCAACATCAAGAATGGCTCCACTCAATACCCTGATCAGCTTAGTTTGTGCTTTATCGCCTTGCTGGAAATGGAGTCCACGCATAACGCCATAGGTTGAACGCGCCTGGTTGTCCTGCACGAATTTTATATCAACCTGGTGTTGTACCAGCACCTGGTCGCTATAGCTTTCAAAAAAGTATCCCCTGCTATCTTCCCAAATCTTTGGTTGGAAGATAATCAAACCAGGAAATTCGGTTTTTATTAATTGCATAAGACACTATTGATTTTTGTACAGGTTTGAAAAATAGGAAATAGTTTCCTGCAACCCATCATCAAATTTTTTCCCTGGGTTATATCCTAATAATTCCCTGGCAGAGGAAATGTCTGCCAGTGAATCCCTTATATCGCCTTCGCGAGATGGCCTGTGAATTGGTTGATGGCTACTACCAAGTGATTGTCGTACCATGTTATACAATTCATTCACAGTATATCGTTCACCCACAGCCACATTGTAGACCTGGTTTAGGGCTGCTTCATTATCGGTAAAGAGCGCTTTTATATTTATTTGCACAGCATTTTCAACAAAAGTAAAATCACGTGTTTGCTCTCCATCTCCATTTATATAAACAGGCAATTCTTTTATTATTCCTTTTACAAATAATGGTATCACTGCTGCGTATGGCCCATCGGGATCTTGTCTTGGACCGAAAATATTAAAATACCTAAAGCCGATCACCGGTAAATTATATACTTTGGAAAATACAGCAGCATATAATTCATTTGCTTTTTTACTAACTGCATAAGGTGAAAGACAATTTCCTACGAACTGTTCTCTTTTCGGCAACGTGGGTTCATCTCCATATACCGCTGATGAAGATGCGTAAATAAAACGTTTTACGTTTTTGTCTACAGCTGCTTTCAAAATATTTACAAAGCCTCCCACATTAACATCGTTTGTATAAAACGGTTCCAGGATCGAGCGGGGAACCGATCCTAACGCGGCCTGGTGGCTTACGTAATCGATACCATCACATGCTTGAAGACAAGTCTGAAAGTCCCTGATATCGCCTTCAATAAATTCAAAATTCTGGTAATGCCTGAGGATCTCCAGATTGGAGTTGAATCCATTAGTCATATTGTCAAGTACCCGAACTTTTTGAGCCTTATTTTTTAGCAAATAAGCAGCTATATGCCCACCAATGAAACCAGCTCCACCAGTGATGAGGAAAGTATCTTTAGAAATATCTTTTGTATGAAATTTGTCAGTCATAAAGGGTTCAAGAGGTTCAAGAGGTTCAAGAGGTTTAAGAGGTTCCAAAAGTTTAAGAGGTTTAAGAGCCAATCTAAGGTAGCTCAACTTCTTAAACTTTTGGAACCTCTTAAACCTCTTGAACCTTTACAAGCTCCAATACGTCCTGCTTATTATTTTATCACGATACATTCCTTTAAGGTCAGCAATTAATGCGTAGGGTTTTGTTATTGAAGAAAAGTAAGCATCATTCAACGACCGATAATCGTTATGCGGAACAGTTATAATCACTGCTTCATAATCATTCATAGTTTCTGCCGTTAGTCCAAAACCGTATTCATGCATCAGGTCTTCACTGTTGGCATGGGGATCAACAACATGTACCTGCAATGAAAATGATTGAAGCTCTTTTACCACATCAGCTACTTTGGAATTCCTGATATCACTCACATTTTCTTTGAATGTGGCACCCATGATCAGCACTTTTGCGTTTTTTACATTGCCATTTGAATGAATGATGTGTTGCAAAACTTTTTTTGCAACGTATGATGCCATACCATCATTTATCGACCTTCCCGCCAGGATCACCTGAGAATCATATCCAAGGTCTTTAGATTTATAAGTAAGATAATAGGGATCAACGCCAATGCAATGCCCGCCTACAAGACCCGGGGAGAATTTAAGAAAATTCCATTTGGTACCGGCGGCTTCCAGCACTTCATAAGTGTTGATATTCATTTTATCGAAGATGATCGATAGTTCATTCATCAAAGCTATGTTGAGATCGCGTTGCGTATTTTCAATGATCTTCGCAGCTTCTGCAACTTTAATTGAAGATGCCCTGTGAACTCCTGCGGTTACAACCAATTCATAAAGCTTAGCAATTTCTTCAAGGCTTTCCTTATCGCAACCACTCACAACTTTTATTATTGAAGCTAAAGTATGATTTTTATCACCTGGATTTATGCGCTCAGGTGAGTAGCCGGTCTTAAAATCTGTAACAGATTTCAAGCCTGATAATTCTTCGATAACGGGTACGCAATCTTCCTCCGTACATCCGGGATATACTGTTGATTCATACACAACATAGTCCCCTTTCTTTATTACTTTTCCCACAGTTTCGCTTGCACGACGGATGGCGTTGAGGTCAGGAATATTATGTTCGTCAACCGGTGTTGGAACAGCAACTATAAAAAAATTTGCTTCACGCAAAACGTCCAGGCTGCAGGTAAAAATGATATCGGCATTTTCAAAAGCTTCAGATTCCAACTCTTTGCTGGGATCAATACCATCATTCATTTGGGCAACACGCTTTTCATTTATATCAAATCCAATTACTGATATTTTCTTTGCAAATGCTAAAGCTATTGGAAGACCAACATATCCCAGGCCGATAACTGCAATTTTTCGTTTTTTATCTAAAAGATCCTGGTACATTTTTATTATTAAAATTTATTTTATTCTTTGGGAAGATTTTTGATATTCAATATTATTTCCTCATAAACTCTTTCGGCAGTTTATGTAATTCTTCTTCTGGTAATGATTTGAAATATTCATATGTGATCTTTAATCCAACCTCACGTGATATTGTTGGTTCCCAGTCCAACATTTTCTTTGCTTTCGAAATATCAGGCTGTCGCTGCCTGGGATCATCCTGTGGAAGTGGGTTGTATGAAATTTTTTGTTTGGTTCCCGTAAGTTTGATTATTTCTTCTGCAAAATCTTTAAGAGATATCTGGTCGGGGTTGCCAATATTCATAGGCAAAACGTAGTCGCTTAGCAATAGCCTGTAAATTCCTTCGATAAGATCATCAACATAACAAAAACTTCTTGTCTGGCTACCATCACCAAA
>JBKJPO010000350.1:0-8625 GCA_046595095.1 Chitinophagaceae bacterium | reverse complement strand
TTCAGGCTGAAGGAAATGAAAGTCAAACATGCTCAATATTTGAATGATATCATTCCTGCCTCAGAGATTTTCCGGTTGTCTTTTGCATTAAACCTGAGCCGTGGTGGTCGCCTCATCAGTCTTGCATCAGAAAAAGATGATCGGCTACTGAAGATTTTTGACGATCTGAGCCATTATAATAAAGCGTTTTATTATGGGCGTTATGATATCAAATGTACATCAGTCGAGGATTTGAAAGCCGGTCAAAATTTTTCAATACTTGAATACAATGGCAGCGGCGCCGAACCTCATCATATCTATGGAAATGGCAATAGTATTTTTAAAGCACTGAAGATATTACTGCATCACTGGAATGTATTGTTTAAGATTTCCAGGTATAACCATCGGCATGGTTTTCCTTACTGGAGTTTTAAACGGGGATGGAAATTCAGGTTCAAAGCAAAGAAAGAATTTTTATTGTTAAAAAAACTGGAGCGGAACCTGGGCATTTGATAATCGCATTTTCAACTGTCAAAGAAACGAAGCTGAAGCAATCCTCCCGTTCTTGTATGCATCGTTATCTTCGGTTAAGCCTATAAGTTATATGGTGATGCATAGTTTTCTAATCTTATCCTCTCCGAAGATAAGAGTCAATTAACCCCAGAGTGCAGGGAGAAAATTCTCACAGATAACATTAAGAAGCGACAGTTATCATCTAAAATAAACCTAAAATCCTGTACCTTAAGGTGATTCAGGTTGAACTATCCCTAAAATTATCCGTATGATCGCATATGTAAATGGCCAATTCTTATCAGAAGACGAAGCTGTCCTGAATGTATCAGACCTCTCAATTCAGCGTGGCTATGGTGTATTTGATTTCTTTCGTACAAAGAATTACATTCCCTTATTTCTCGAAAATTATCTTGACCGTTTTTTTAATTCAGCTTCCCTCCTGCATCTGCACCCGGTTCTGTCGAGAGAGGAAATTCGCCAGGCTATATTTTCATTGCAGGAAAAAAACAATCAAGGAGATTCAGGTTTCAGGATGATACTCACAGGTGGATACGCAAAAGACAGCTATACCCCTGTCAATCCAAACCTTGTCATTATCCAGCAGGAATTACAATTGCCTAATTTTACCGATTTTGAGAAAGGCATTAGCGTTATCACTCACGAATATGAACGAGAGCTCCCGGCTGCAAAATCGATCAACTACCTTATTGCCGTTTGGTTACAAGAAAAGATCAGCCAAAAAAAAGCATCAGATGTAATTTATCATAAAGACGGTTTCGTTTCTGAATTACCAAGGGCAAATATTTTCATTGTGACTCGTGATGATAAAATTATTACCCCATCAAGAAATATGTTGTTTGGTGTAACAAGAATGAAACTCATAGAGCTCATAACCCGCAATGGACTACCATTTGAGGAACGCGATTTAGGACTTGATGAAGTATTTGGCGCAAAAGAAGTTTTCATGACTAATACGACCAGGAGAATCTTCCCAATTGTTGCTATAGATGATAAAACTATTGGCACTGGCAGTGCCGGCAACTTAACCAGGAAGCTACGGGAATATTTTATGGATATGGAAGATGCTTATGTAATTTCACTTCAACCTGCCAAGATATTTCCGCAGGTAAAATAAAGGAAAAATTAATCATTCGTGATTTGGGTCCTGAGGGGATGAGGGAGAGAATCTATCACCTTAAAAATTATTTGTATCAGATTGTTTCGAAAGAACGTCATGTAGGTAACCCTAAATGATAAACGCTATTTCCGTTCCATCGGAACGGCAGGTGCAATATCTTTTTGTGTAATTTACAAAATTGTCTAACGGCATAAATGGATTTTGTTTTTTTATAATTCAACAAAAAAAAATTATACTCAGTCCTCATCTGCTAAAGTCAATTTTCCAAATTGCTTCCGGTCTTTCCCAAACATCCAGTAAATTACCGGCAGGAAAAATAAATTGAGCAGGGTTGATGTGAAAAGGCCACCAAGAATAACTATCGCCATGGGATACTCGATTTCCTGTCCAGGCATATTTCCTGTAACCACAATGGGTAGTAATGCAAGGGAAGCTGCAAGTGCAGTCATCAATATAGGCGTCATCCTTTCCATTGCTCCCCTAATAATGAGGGGCAAACCGAATGGCTCATTCTCTTCTGTTTCCAGGTGCCGGTAATGGCTGATAAGCATAATTGCATTTCTGGCAGCGATGCCAAGTACGGTAACAAATCCAACCAGCGAGCCCAATGAAAGCACACCTCCGGAAATCCATGCAGCAAGGATACAACCAGACAATGCAAAAGGAAGGCTGAGGAGGATCAGTGTTGCTATGCGGTAGGAATTGAAATCAGCATAAAGGATCAGGAAAATCCCTAAAAGAGATAGCAGCATCAGGCTGTATATGCGAGTTTGTGATCGTTGACGCTCTGCATATTCCCCAAGTATTTCCGGGTGATAGCCCGCATCAAATTTAACGAGCTTAAGTTCCTTCTCGATGGAGCGTGCAACAGTGCCCAGGTCAACACCCTTCGTATTACAGGTTACATCAATCCTTCTCGATGATTGTTCCCTCGTAATTTCATTAGGTGTAGGTGCAACGTACACTTCAGCCACATCTTTAAGTGGCACCCTGCCTCCGCGGGGAATATCAATCAATAATTCCCTGATCTGTTCAATGTTTGCACGCTGATCTGTGGTACCCCATACCACTACATCAAAAATCCGCTGATCTTCATAAACTTCGCCTACTTTGGTACCATTTACCAAAATATTTATTGCAGTGCGTACATCAGTAGACGATAGTCCGAACCTTGCAGCATTTTCTGCATTAAATTTCACGGCAAGTTGCGGCACAAGAGTTTGCGCCTGCACTTTCAGATCTGTTACGCCGTCTATATTTTTTAGAATCCCTTCAAGCTCTTTTGCTTTATTTTGTAAGATTGTAAGATCGCTGCCATAGATCCTAACCACAATACTGGCACTCGTACCGGTAAGCACTTCTTTAACACGTTCACGCAGGTAGGTCAGCACATCCCGGTACAAACCGGGATAACCATCTACTACCTCCTGTATCTTCTTAACGGTGAGCTCATAATCAACCTTTGGATCCACGCTAATCCAGTTTTCGGTAAAGTTTGGACCAACCACTTCGTCTGCTACTTCTGCACGTCCAATGTGAGCACCAAAGTTTCGGACGCCCGGGATAGATCTGAGTTCATTACTTGCGCGCTGGGTTATACGCCGCATTGCCTCCAGCGATGTGCCGGGCTTCTCTACCCAATGCATGAGAAAATCATACTCTTTGAAATGTGGTAGAAATTCTTCACCCAGGAAAGAAGATGTCCCGAAACAAAGCAATACTGTAAAGACCAGGGTTGCTAGAACCCTCTTCGGCTTAGCCATTAATTTCATGAGCCTGTACTCATATCTTGGCTTAAGAAACTTTACAGCACCAGGTTCTTTTGCAGGTGCAGCCACATCTTTTTTATTATATCTTTTCCCGAGCAGGATGAGAGAAAGTGCAGGCGTAAGGGTAAGAGCAACAAAGAGAGAAGCCAGTATTGCGAGCATATAGGAAAGCGCAAGCGGTTGAAAGAATGATCCGGATAATCCTGGTAGAAAGAATACAGGCATAAGCACCAGTGCAACTATCAGGCTTCCATACACCACAGCACTGCGTACCTCCATCGAGGCTGTAAACACAACTTTGATAGCAGGTAATGGAGTTGCAAGCATTGCATTTTGTTTCAGGCGACGCACAATATTTTCCACATCAATGATCGCATCATCTACAACCTCTCCAAGCGCGATCACCAGGCCTGCCAGCACCATTGTATCAATTGTGCCTCCCCTGTAATGAAGGATTATCATGGCTATAACCAGGGATAACGGTATAGCTAATACGCTGATAAGTGCAGTACGCCAGTCTTTAAGAAAAAAGAACAAAACGATGATTACCAAAACACAACCTAGTAGTAATGCCTTGTTGAGGTTGTGCAATGACATTTCTATAAAAGTCGCGGGCCTGAATATGGTGGTATCAAAAATAATGTCCTTCATTCCTGGCTTCATTTCTTCAATCACTTTTTCCACCTGCCTGGTAACTTCAAGAGAATTTGCTCCCGGTTGTTTCTCGACAATAAGCAGCAGGCCTGGCCCATCATTGATGATAGCATCACCGATGGGTGCACGGAACCCTTCAGTAACTTCTGCTATCTCACCCAGCCTTACTGGTAACCCATTTTTTGTAATAACAGTAACGTTCGCCAGGTCTTCTGCTTTATAAATAGCAGGGATATGCGAAATGGCCATGCGTTGGTTAGGCATATCCACGAAACCACCGCCAAACTGTTGCACCGCATCTTTAACTGCCAATACCACAACGGAAAGCTGGAGGTTATTTGAAAATAATCTTTCAGGGTTAACACGTACCTGCAACTGCCTGTCGCGCTGTCCCCAGATCGCTACATTTGCAACGCCGGGAATTGATAAAAGCCTTGGCCTGAGCGTCCATCGCACCTGGGTTGTCATATCCATCTGCGATAATTTCGGAGAGCTGACTCCTACTTTTAAAACCCTGCTGGTGGATGAGAGAGGCGTGAGCATTACAGGTGCTTTTGCCAATGCCGGCAACTGGCTTGCTACTCTGGCCAGGCGCTCTTGCACCAATTGCCGTGATTCTATTATACCCGTTCCTTTTTTAAAATCAAGTACTATGGAAGCGAGGCCTAATACAGATTTCGAACGCAGTCTTGTTGTATTTGGCGTGCCGTTTAAAGCATTCTCGATTGGCACAGCAATCAGCGATTCTACTTCTGCAGTTGATAAGCCTGGAGCTTCTACCTGGATTTCAACATAAGGCGGGGCAAATTCCGGGAATACATCATATGAAGCATTTTTTACAATATTATATCCTACCACCATGAGGATGCCCATCATGATGACTACAACTATCCTTAACCGTAATGATGTTGAAACAATCCAGCGCATTATTTACCTCCTCCAAATTCAGTCCCGAACAATTCTGCAGCTCCATCTGTAACTATCTTTGCACCAACTGCCGGTCCTCGTTTTAAAATAGCCATTCCATTTGAAACACGCTGAAGCTCTACCCTTCTTCTTAGAAATACATTTGGTTTAGTATTCTCATATACCCATGTACCTCCCTGTATATCATAAAGAATCGTATTATAAGGTACCACCAGCGCTGATGCGGTGCCAGTAAGCGACAAAGTAATGTTGACTTTTTGACCAGGCCTGAATGAGCCTTTGCTGTTATCAATTTCGTAGTAATAATCTATTGAAGTTGAAAGCGGATCAGAAGTTTGGGGACCGCTTACCGCCCTTGCCAACATTCCATTAGGACTGCCTGGCTGGTCTGAGAGGCCGCGAATAAATGCATTTGCTCTTTTATCAATTTGTCCTTCTTCTCCCGCATAAATGGGCACCCGAACCCAAAGCGTTTGCATTGAAACAATATCTACAATTGGAGCGGCGGTTGCAATAACCTGGGAAGTGCTGCTATATATTTTTTGAATTACCCCGCTTATGGGCGCCTGCATACTTAATGTGGACATCCGGTCTGCAAGTCCTTGCGTGGCATTTCCTTTAAGCAACCGGATTCGGTTTCTCGCTACATTTAATTGTGCACGGATACCAGCCAGTTCTGCCTCGGCCTCTTGTTTTGCTTTTAGGCTACCGGCTTTTTCCAAGTATAATTGTGAACTGCGGTTTACTTTTTCAACCCCAACATTATATTGAATTTGTTTCTGATTTAAATCCTCCTGTACACTAAGGAGATCCTTTTCAGTAGGTAAAATCAACAACCTGAAAATTTGCTGGCCTTTACTCACCCGCTGCCCAATATTTACCTGTCCACCATTTCTGCCAGGCAATAAAGTACCAGCCACAGGTGCAGTAACCGTCACTGTTTTGCCAGGCACAGCAACAATCTCTCCACTATATGAACGGCTATTACCAACGAACTGATCTCTTAGTTCTATAGTTTTAATCCCTAGTCTTTCGACTGCTTTATCGGTAAGCGTGATGTGGTTGAGTTCTGATTCTTTTTGCGGGTTACTTTGCGTTGAAGGAGCTATTGCTTTTTCCACCTTTTTGGACCTGCATCCTATTACGATATGACAATAAAGAAAAAAGAACAATATTAAATTGAGTGGCCTGCTCATGAGCTCATTTGATTTCTGTTTTTTTGCCAAGAACAAAATTTAATTGGCTAATTGATTTTCTTAAATCTGCCTCTATCTCCGCTTTACGTAACTTTCCATTAAGCAATTGCCTCATAGCCTCAAGCACAGGCAAGTAAGAAATATCGCCCCGCCTGAAAGCGATCCGCACCAACCTCACCGCTTCTTCCAGCGAGGGAATAACATTATTATTCCATACCCTGTAAGACTTATGAGTTTCAGTGTAGCGATAATAAACATCTGAAACGTCAAGGGCTATACGCTGTCGGATAGCCATGTATTGTAATGAAGCCTGTTCCAATTCTGCTTTAGCCCTCATGATTCTACCCTGGTTTCGATTGAGAACAGGTATTTCTACCTGGAAACCCGGATTTAAAGCATTAGGCAGCAGTTTTGAACCGCTATTGCCATCAATATGCTGAAAATTTAGCGTAGCAATAAATGCAAATATTCTTGTTCGTTCCCAGCCTATGCGTCTTCCTGACGATTCAATGGCCAATTGAGCAGATTTCAATTCCGGGTTATTTTCATATGCAAGCTGAAGATAATCATTCAAACTGATGCCTTGTGTAATTAGTAAGTCAGCAACAGGCTCTTCAAAGTAAATGGTTGTATCTGCTGAATAACCAATCAGCACTTTTAAATGATTATTACGAAGAGTAGTATCCAGACTGGCTTTTAAGTACTCATCTACAGCACTCGCGCTATCGGCCCTTGCTGTAGATGCTTCGAGTTCGCTTATTTCCCCATTTCGCAATCTTGAATTGGAAAGTTGATTCATTTCGGCTTTTATCAATACATTTTCGAAAAGTATTCTGGCTCTTTCCCTGGATAGCAGAAGGTCGGCATACAAAGTTTGAACATCGCGTATCAATCCATAACCTTTCTGTATCATTGATTCCGAGATTCGCCTGATGTCCGAGTTTGCGAGTGCAATCCTTTTAGGTCGTTGCCATAAATAATCAAGTGCGAAATTTATATAACCTGAAACATTAATTCCACCTGCAGGAAGAAGATACCGGAGGACAGGATTGGTCATCATTCCGGCTTCAACAAGGTCAGCTTGCGAAATGGTGATGCTGGCCAGGTCTGCCTGGTATTGTAAATTATTGAATAATGCTAGTGACACGGCCTCTTCTGCGGAAATACCATTGGCTACATCAACTCCTGGCGGAAGTTGAGTTTGAACAGAAATCTTGCTGTCGCGAAGTGCGTATCCATACTGCTTTTTGATCTGGTCCGAAACTATGGCCCGGTTATCCTGAATCTTAGTAGTACAGCCTTCGATCAATACTATCAGCAGGATAAGAAGATTCAGAAAAGCTTTTTTTGAGGTCATTCGATACTAAGTGATGGCCTGCCCGCAGGATTAAAGATTTCTGTTGGTTTAGGCATTAATAAAAATCAGGATCGATTTTAAAATAAACTACCAATACGCACATTAAACCTGGCCTCTTCTTTTGATTTTGTATAAGTGCCGGTAATTGAAATCTTATTGAAAGGTGCAATCATCAAACCGCCTCCAACACCTACATGCCATTCATCTGAGGTTTCTCCCGGAAGCCATACCCGGCCATTATCAAGAAGGCCAAGAAGGCCAACCTTTCCATTAAACAAGCATGAACGCATGTTGAAATTAAACTGCAATTCATTCTGGTTGCTAAATGCAGATTTGCCAAAGAAGCGATACCGGCGAAATCCCCTCATCGTGCTTCCTCCACCAAGTCGTGGAAGCTGGTAAAATTCAGCATCCCCCTCCAGCGTGGCACCAGCTGCTTTTATCGCCAGCGTAAGTGAAGGCAGCACCGGAACATAGAATCCTATCATTAATCCCCCTTTTACAAATGACCTGTCACTCATATCTGCATTCTTCGTGTAGCCGCCATCGATACCAAAAGCGAATCCACTGGAAGGAAATATTTTATTATTAACTTTCTTGAAATTATAATTTGCTTTAACCCCATAAAAATTATCCTTATCGAAAAACGAGGCAGGGTTGGGCGAAATGAATTTTCCCGTATCAGTCAGAACTTTCACCCCCTCGTAAAATACATGAATGCCGAGATTATGCTCGGCGCCGATTCTTCTTTCCAGGCCTATGCTGCCAAGAAACTCACGAAAGCGCGTACGGAAGAAATTTTTATCTGGGGAAATCAATTTTGTATTGTTTCCTAACCCGGTGTAATGGTAATTTCTTTCCTGGTCGTAATCTGCAAATAGCACCAGGTCAGCTTTTCCAATAAGTTGAGTAAATATGCTTTTGTATTCAATACTGAAGGAAGTCTGGGTTAAAGAATAATTAACCCTTAGGAAATGAGAGGCAGCAAATGGCTCTTTCCGCCATTTATGGGTTAAGATACGATAGCCCAGGCTGATAAATAGTTCATCATTATTATTGTAATTGATTCCCCTGGTAAGGCCAACCTTGTCG
>JBKJPO010000333.1:0-5352 GCA_046595095.1 Chitinophagaceae bacterium | reverse complement strand
CCTATTGCGAGTGCAAGCTCAACAACTTCGTCAACCTGCGAATCAGTAAGGTCAGGAGCGATCTTCAAAAATATCGGCCTGGAAATCGTTATATTTTTATTTAATATCTGTAAGCAGGTTAGTATTTTATGCAACGATGATTTATCCTGTAGTTCTCTTAAACCCGGTGTATTTGGAGAACTTACATTCACCACGAAATAATCAACCCATTGATGCAAGGCAAGGAAACATTTTTCATAATCCATCCAGGCTTCTTCATTTGGTGTTAATTTATTCTTGCCAATATTTCCACCAATAATCACCTCTGCTTTATTATTATGCCTGAAATGCTTCAGCGATCCTGCAATGGCATCCATCCCTGCATTATTAAACCCCATCCTGTTGACGAGCGCTTTATCTATTGGCAGCCTGAATAACCGTTGCCCTTCATTACCGGCTTGAGGAAGTGGTGTAACTGTGCCGATCTCGATGGCGCCAAAACCAAGCAGCATAAGCTCTTGGAGATATTTTGCATTTTTATCAAATCCGGCAGCAAGCCCTACCCGGTTCTTAAACCGGAGCCCACAAACCGTAACCGGATCTTCCACGGAACTGCTATTATACCTGCTGCTGATCATTTTACGGAACAAACCTACCCGTGAGAATAATTTCATAATGCCCATCGAAAAATAATGAACTTCTTCTGCATCAAAATTGAATAAAATATTCCGGGCTAATTTGTACATACTATCGCCGCGAAGATATACCAGTTTAGCAATTGGAGATTTGAGTTTTTACCTGAAAAACGATAACTTTGAGAATGGTTGCTTATGCAACTTGTTTGGAGTTTGATGTTGAGGAATTAATTTTCAAAGAATCAAATTTACCAGGAGATTATATTTTATAAGTTTTTCAGAAAAATAAATTAATCATGCAGGAAGCGTATATAGTTGCAGGTTACCGCACGGCGGTTACTAAATCAAAAAAAGGTGGGTTTCGATTTTACCGGCCGGATGACCTGGCAGTAACTGTGATTGATGCATTGATGGCCTCAGTACCACAATTGGAAAAATCACGCGTTGATGACCTCATCGTGGGGAATGCAGTTCCAGAGGCAGAGCAAGGTTTGCAGGTAGGCAGGATGATAAGTGTTCGTGCACTGGGGATTGAAGTGCCCGGTATGACTGTGAATCGTTATTGTGCGAGTGGCCTTGAGACAATTGCTATAGCAACTGCTAAGATCAGAAGCGGCCAGGCAGAATGTATTGTAGCAGGCGGCACGGAAAGCATGAGTATGGTGCCAACAGCGGGCTGGAAAACTGTCCCTGCATATTCGGTTACCTCGGATACTCCTGATTATTACCTGGGCATGGGATTAACCGCAGAAGCTGTTGCCAAAGAGTACAATATAAGTCGGGAAGCACAGGATGAATTCAGTTTTCATTCGCATCGGAAAGCTAAGGAAGCAATCGAAAAAGGATTTTTCAAAGATGGCATCCTGCCCGTAAGCGTTGAAGAAATTTTTCTTGATGAGCGTGGTAAAAAGCATAAGCGTGAATTTATTGTGGATACAGATGAAGGCGTGAGGGCTGATACAACTGTAGAAGTGCTGGCAAAACTAAAACCTGCCTTTGCAATGGGCGGAACCGTAACAGCTGGTAACTCTTCACAAACCAGTGATGGCGCGGCTTTTGTAATTGTGATGGGAGAAAAAATGATGAACGAACTTGGCCTCAAACCAATCGCACGACTTGTGGCTTGTGCAACTGCAGGAGTGCATCCACGAATTATGGGAATCGGCCCGGTGGAAGCAGTACCCAGGGCCTTGAAACAAGCTGGAATGAATCTCTCACAAATTGACCTGGTTGAACTCAATGAAGCATTCGCATCGCAGGCGCTTGCAGTAATCAATCAACTTGGCCTCGATCCATCCATTGTAAATATTAATGGGGGTGCAATTGCCCTTGGTCATCCACTGGGTTGTA
Source organism: Chitinophagaceae bacterium (assembly GCA_046595095.1). Taxonomy (GTDB): domain Bacteria; phylum Bacteroidota; class Bacteroidia; order Chitinophagales; family Chitinophagaceae; genus Ginsengibacter. The sequence goes on along the minus strand of JBKJPO010000333.1, from coordinate 3,388 downwards.
CAGGTACAAAACTTACCGTGCAAATTGTTGGAGATATGAAAAGACTGAATAAAAAATACGGAATAGTTACTGCTTGTGTTGGCGGAGGACAAGGTATTGCGGGAGTGATTGAAAATCTGCAATCGTAAGCTACCAACATGCCACCCCTCTGGAGTGGGGGGAAGACTGAGCCGATTCAATTCAACCAACATGCCACTCCTTGGAGTGGAAGCATATTTGAATATTCCAAATCTACCAACATGCTAAAATATCCATGGTTTCTTCACTCCAGAGGAGTGATATGTTGGTAGCTATATGTTGGTAGCAATATGTTGGTAGACCTTAATTATTTATTTATATTTGCAACATCATTGCAAAAAAAAGAAGATGTTTAAAATCTATATGGCAGGCTTGCTGATCCTTTGTATCATTATCAGCATCCCGGTATTAGGACAAGAAAATGAACAAGTCAAAATTCAAAGAGGCAACCGTTCATCTATTCGTGGAAAAATCACTTATAACATAAAAGGCATTTCGGAAGCATTGCAGGGAGCTTCGGTTTTTGTATCGGATTTAAAACTCGGAGCAATTACAAACCATGCTGGAGAATATTCGCTTGCAAATGTTTCGCCAGGCCGTCACCTGGTAGAAATTTCGCACATAGGCTTTATAACCATAGCAGAATATGTAAACGTCAGCGGAGACCTTGTAAGAGATTTCATCCTGGCAGAAGCAATCGTAGAAAATAATGAAGTTGTTATAACAGGTGTGGGCACTGCAACACAATCGCGAAGATCTGCAATACCGGTTATGGTTGTACGAAAAGAGGAGCTTTACAGGAGTGCTTCAACAAATATTATTGAAGCGCTAACCCATAAACCCGGCATTTCTTCAGTCACAACCGGGCCAGGAATTTCAAAGCCTGTAATACGTGGTGTTGGAAGTAACCGAATCATCACCATGAATGATGGGATAAAACAGGAGGGTCAGCAATGGGGTGATGAACACGGTATTGAAATAGATGAAGCAAGTGTAAATAAAGTGGAAATATTAAAAGGGCCGGCTGCGCTTATCTATGGCAGTGATGCACTGGGAGGAGTAATAAATATTTTCACCAATGTACCTGTAGCCGAGGGTACGGTGAGGGGGAACCTTTTTGGGAATTACCAGTCAAATAATGCTCTTCGTTCATTTTATGGCAATCTTGCAGGAAATCTCAAAGGAGTTAGCTGGAACTTTTATTCATCTACATTAAGGGCCGCGGACTATGAAAACAAAAATGATGGGAAAGTTTTTAACTCAAAATTTAAGCAGAATAATTATGGAGGCTATGCAGGATATAACAGCGCTCTTGGTTATTCCCACCTAATATTTAGCAGCTTTAATGAGCAATTGGGAATAGTGGAAGGGGACCGTGACGACCAGGGATACTTTGTTAAACCTATAGCAGGTGGCGGTATTGAGAGAGCTGGCGGTGATGATTTCAACTCAACCATCCCCGGAATCCCATACCAGGATATTCAACATACTAAAATTGCCTTTGACAATAGTTACCGTATTAAAAAATCAAGGGTGAAATTTACAGGTGGATACCAGCGTAACAAGCGCAAAGAGTTCGCCGATATTGATGCCCCACAACAGGAAGGGTTATTTTTTGATCTTCAAACATATACTTACCGCGCGCAATTTCAATTTCCTGAACTGCACAATTGGAATACTTCTATCGGCATAAATGGTTTAAACCAGGTCAACCATAACAAGGGACTTGAGGTCCTGATTCCTGAATACACGATGAATGATTTAGGCATGTATGCCTATGTTTCGAAAACAATCAGGGACATCTCATTTAGTGGTGGGGTAAGATATGATAACCGTGTGCTTGATTCGAAAGAACTAATTGAAGGTGCCAATACTAAGTTCAAACGTTTCACGAAGAAATTTTCCAATTTCTCCGGAAGTGTGGGTGCAAGTATCAGGCTCGATAGTGCACTTACTTTGAAGCTAAATGTAGCACGCGGTTTCAGGTCACCAAGTATTTCTGAACTGGCATCAAATGGTACTCATGAGGGGACTAACAGGTATGAGTATGGGGATGAAAATATCGGATCTGAAACCAGTATTCAGTTTGATGGAAGCCTGGAATATAATACAGATCACTTCTCATTCGTAGTGAATGCTTTCAGGAATGATTTCGACAATTTTATTTTTTATAGAAAATTATCTTCCTTATCAGGTGGCGATTCACTGGTTAATGTAAATGGCGATAATCTTACCGCATTCAAATTTGACCAACAAGTAGCAACCCTTTCAGGTTTCGAGGTAAAACTTGATCTTCATCCTCATCCCCTGGACTGGTTGCATATTGAAAATACTTTTTCATTCGTACGGGGCAATCTTAAAAAACTTGTGGAGGGTGCACATAGTTTACCTTTTATCCCTGCCCCAAGAATTATCAGCGAATTGCGCGGCGATTTTCTGAAGAATAAAGAAAAACTCAGAAACCTTTATTTCAAACTGGAACTGGATCATACATTTACACAGGACAGGATATTCCATGCATTTAACACTGAGACTTACACCAATGGATACACGCTTTTTAATATGGGTATTGGAGCCGACATTTTAGGCAAGAAAAAAAATGTGGTTATGAGTCTCCATTTCTTTGCAAATAACCTGACTGATGTTGCCTGGCAAAGTCATCTTAGCAGGCTTAAGTATGCTTCGGTAAATAATGTAACCGGTAACAGGGGTGTGTATAATATGGGAAGGAATTTTAGTTTCAAAGTGAATATTCCTTTTACTATAAAATAAAAAATGCATCACAAAGGCTTCAAGGCACGAAGGAGCACGAAGGAAATAATTATCATTACTTTTGCATTAGCAATAAAGTATGATCGACATTTCTATTAATACCCCTGCATTATTATTTCCAGCAATCACATTATTGATGCTTGCCTATACTAACAGGTTTCTGGCAATAGCTAATCGGATACGAAATCTGCATGAAGGGTATCAGCAATCGGCTACAAAAACTGTAGCTCTTCAACAGATTAAGAGCCTCAGGGCAAGGATAAATCTCATTCGGTATATGCAGGCAATGGGAGCTTTGAGTTTTTTATGTTGTGTGCTCTGCATGTATGCAATCTACCGGGTATGGATCGAACTGGCTAATGTTATCTTTGCAATCAGCCTGCTGACTTTATTGATATCTATCGTGCTTTCCATAGTTGAGATTTGGATGAGTACAAAAGCGCTCGAGTTGGAACTCAGTGATATTGAAGAATTGCAAAAGGGAAATATTTTTACAGATATCTTTTATTCGAGAGAACAGCAAGAGCCGCCTGAAAGTGGAGCAACAAAATAAGCACTACAGCAGAGCTGCACTAAAAATCAAATTAATGGGGTTAAT
>JBKJPO010000324.1:0-10851 GCA_046595095.1 Chitinophagaceae bacterium | reverse complement strand
TTTTGAGTGAGTATTCTCAAGAAGATTTCATGCGAAATAGTTTTGGAATCACATTGATCATACAAAATTTGAAGATGCGTATCTCAATTAATCCACCTTTATGGATTAGTATTTGCGAGCTAAAACCCATCATTGAGCCCATGCTAATACATTTCCAACACCTTAATAACAGACTAATGCTCATCTATGTGGCATTGAGCTTTGCTGTTGTGGGTGTTCAGGCTCAGCCGATTGCGAATTTTTCAGCTTCACCACTTTCGGGATGTGCTCCTCAACTGGTTAATTTTACTGACTTATCAACGGGGAATCCAACTTCCTGGCGATGGGATCTTGGCAATGGAACAATTTCACTTTTACAAAACCCAACAGTAACCTATTTTAACCCTGGTGCATATAATGTTAAGCTAATCGTTTCTAATGCTTCTGGTGTGAGCATCTTGGAGAAAAGTTCATATATAACTATTCTTGCTTCGCCTACAGTCGCATTTTCTGGTTCGCCGGTAAACGGATGTTTTCCGCTTTCCGTACAATTTACTGATCAAAGTGTTCCGGGAAGTGGTTCCATCAGTACATGGGAGTGGGACTTTGGGGACGGCAGTCTTTCATCTCAACAGAACCCTAACCATACATATACCGTGGCAGGTTCATATCATGTGTCCCTAAGAGTTAGGAATAGTACGGGATGTATACGTACACTTACCAAGACAAATTATATACAAACTGATAATGGTGTGACGGCTGATTTTACTCAAAATCCTACAGCCAATTGCAGTTCACCTGTTATTATTAGCTTCCAAAATCTTTCTTCCGGAGCAGGAGCACTTAATTATCAATGGGATTTTGGCGATGGCAATACTTCTCTACTGGCTAACCCTTCGCACACTTATACAACTTCCGGATCTTACACAGTTCAACTCGTTGTAATAAATAGCCTGGGTTGCTCAGATACTTTGAGGAAAGTAAATGCGGTTACGGTGGGCACTGTGCAGGTCAATTTCTCTGTACCTCCAACAGTTTGCGTGGGAAGACCTGTCACATATATAAACACAAGTTCTCCAAGTCCTTCTTCATCGCTTTGGACTTTTCACGATGGCACTATTTCAACAAATCTGAACGCAGTAAAACTTTATAATGCTCCAGGAATTTATTCAGTAAAGCTCAAAAATAATTTCAGCTCATGCCCTGATTCGATCACAAAATTGGTTACTGTTCAGGATAAACCTACAGCATCTTTCGTCTCGGATAAAAATTCAAATTGCAAGGCACCATTTACTGTAAATTTCACAAGTAATGCGCCTGGTGCAACTAGTTACCAGTGGTTGTTTGGGGATGGTGGCACAGCGGTTTCAGCTAATCCAACCTATACATATAATTCTCCCGGGAGTTATCCGGTGACGCTGATCGTAACCAATGCAGCAGGTTGTACAGATACCCTGGTTAAACCCAATTACATTATAATAAGGGCACCTGTAGTTTCCCTTAATGGCCTGCCAGGAAAAGGTTGCGCGCCATATACACATACTTTTTCGGCAACTGTCAATTCCATGGATTCTGTAATGTCCTGGCTTTGGGATTTTGGCGATGGAAGTACTTCAACTTCATCCATGCCCACCCATACTTTCGCGCTTGGAAACTTTGATATAAGGGTTACGATCACCACGGCAGGCGGGTGTAGTGCAACAGCAAGTTTAGTTAATGGCATTAGGTCAGGAACAAAACCGGTTGCAAATTTTACAGGAACACCGCGGGATATATGTTCAAGTATACCTGTACAATTTACAGACCTTTCAACAGGTGGTTCCAATGAGTGGACCTGGTATTTTGGAGATGGCGATTCTTCTACCCTTCAAAATCCATTACATGAATATTCAGATACCGGCTTTTTTACCGTAACCCTTATTGCGATGAATAACGGTTGCCCGGATACGATAATCTTCACAAACTATATACATGTGCTTCCGCCGGTAGCACGTTTCACTGAGACTTTCTCCTGTGGTAATCCTACGCTGCGGAATTTTAGAGACAGTTCTATCGGTGCAGATACCTGGCGCTGGGATTTTGGCGATGGGTCCTCATCTACAGTGCAACACCCGGTACATAACTATCAGGGAGCCGGGATGTATAAAGTTAAACTAACGGTCACTAATAACGTTACGGGCTGCACCGATTCCTCAACCCTGGATGTCTGGATTATTCTTGAGCAGGTCAATTTTTATGCAGATGATTCAATGATTTGCAAAGGCTCAACGGTTATTTTCCGGGCGTCAAATATCAATCCTGCAAACATTGCTTCTTATTTCTGGGATTTTGGTGATGGCAGTACCATTTCAGGAACTGCAGATTCAGTGAGTCACCAGTATACAACACGGGGTTCATTTCCGGTTACCCTGGTAATTAATAACCGGGTAGGATGTAGTGACACCCTTACAAAACCGCTATACATCAGGTCAGGAGAGCCAACTGCAAAGTTTGGAGTAGCATCGCCAGGTACTTGCATCAATACTCAAATAAATTTTACAGATAGTTCATTTTCGGACGGTGTCTATCCAATCACCAACTGGATCTGGAATTATGGTGATGGTGTGACCGAGAATCTTACAGCTCCGCCATTTCAACATAGTTACACTTTGCCGGGCATTTATTCCGTTTCTTTAAAAGTAGTTGACTCTAATAATTGTACAGATAGTATTAGCAGGTTTGATTATGTCATCATCTCTAAACCACTTGCTTCCTTCCGGTCTGATGATACAGCTTCATGTCCTGGAAAGCCAATTCAATTTGTAAACATTTCATCAGGGCCGGGTCTGATATACGCGTGGAATTTTGGTGATGGCAATACTTCTGCTTTACAAAACCCAGTCCACCGTTACAGTGCTGATGGCAATTATACAGTATTCTTAAAAATCACTGATATCTATGGTTGCGTTGATACTCTCCGCAGACCTGATTATATCCGGGTATTAAGTCCACAGGCAGAATTTTCAATGAGCGACTCAATTAGTTCCTGTCCACCCCTGGTTGTGGTTTTCACAAATACTTCCATAAATTATTCAACCTTAAGCTGGGAGTTTGGTGATGGAACAAGCAGCAATTTACTTTCCCCCACACATTTTTATACAAAGCCAGGAGTTTACCAGGCAAGACTTAAAATCACCAGCCAGGGTGGATGTGTAAGTGAAAAGACAAGGCAGGTAATAATAAGTGGCCCAAGCGGTTCCTTTTCCTACGCGCCATTCAGAGGTTGCTCCCCCCTGCAAATGAATTTCAAAGCTTTAACGCAAGACAGTGTTTCTTTTATCTGGGATTTCAATGATGGTTCTACAATTAGCACAACAGATTCGCTCATCAGCCATGTGTACACGATACTAGGCAAGTATTTACCTAAATTGATACTAGTAGATCCTCTTGGCTGCCAGGTTGCCATTACAGGAATTGATAGTATTGAAGTTTATGGCGTAAATGCAAGTTATACAAGCAGTACTTCCACTGTATGTGACTCTGGTTTAGTAAGGTTTACAAACACAAGTATATTTAACAATGCTATAGTTTCTCATCAGTGGGAGTTCGGTGATGGGGGAACTTCCACATTAGAAAACCCGCAACATTTTTATAACCAGGCCGGCATTTACACTACCCAGCTAATTGTTGTTACCCAGGCAGGATGCAGGGACACAATGAGCATTCCCATCCCGATTAAGATTGTAACCAGTCCTGTAACTGCCATTGACGGCGATACTTCCGGATGTGCGACAAAATTTGTAACCTTCACTGGGGTGTTGCTTCAACCTGATACTTCTGCATTAACCTGGAAATGGAATTTCGGTAACGGTGACACATCCACGCTGCAGAATCCACCACAACAGATCTACCCGGTTGCAGGCACTTACCCGGTTAGACTTGTTACTACTAACAGCAGTGGATGTAAAGATACTGTAGACAGAAGCGTGCTTGTTCATCCTATTCCTTCAGTGATCGCAGATCAGGATACGACGTTATGCCGTGGGCAATCGTATACATTTTCAGCAACAGGGGCATCCACTTATACATGGTCTCCCGCTTCCACTTTGAGTTGTGTGAATTGTGCTAATCCCACTGCCACACCTGATTCTGCTACACGCTATATTGTGAATGGGATCAGTGGCTTTGGCTGCATAAATACTGATACCGTACTTATCAATGTACAGCAAAAAACTTTTGTGACTCCCGGTGTGGGCGATACGATTTGTTTAGGAAGATCAACCAGGCTAACCGCTTCAGGTACTGACATATTCGAATGGCAACCAACGAGCGGTTTAAGTGCTGCCAATATCGCTTCTCCAATTACTTCCCCTGGTCAGACTACCCGCTACCTGGTTATTGGCAGCGATAGTAAGGGATGTTTTAGGGATAGCGGCTATGCTATAGTTACGGTTTATCCTTACCCAACAGTAGATGCAGGTGCGGATAAAACCATCAGTTCGGGACAAAACATCACTTTGGTGCCAGTCATTTCAAATGATGTCAATAATGTTCTGTGGTCTCCGGCCAGCGGTATCAGCTCAAGTCAATACCCGGGTATAATCGCAAAGCCGATGGCAACTACTGAATACATGGTGGAAGTGACTAATGAAGGCAATTGTAAGAAGAGTGATAAGGTAACAGTATTTGTAACCTGTAACAATGCAAATGTTTTTATTCCAAATACCTTTTCTCCAAATGGAGACGGGGGTAATGATATTTTTTATATCAGGGGTAGCGGATTATTTAGGGTAAAATTATTTAGGATATTTAACAGGTGGGGTGAATTGATTTTTGAAAAGGCAAACATAAATGCTAATGATGTCTCCGGTGGCTGGAACGGTATTTTCAAAGGCCAAATACTTTCGCCCGATGTTTTTGTCTACACAGCAGATATATTATGTGATAATAATACAACCCTTATTCTTAAAGGCAACGTAACATTAGTTCAATAAGGCTTTTTTAAATCAATGCAAATAAAAAACCAACATATTGAAATCAAACTCCGGGGAAAAATGCTCCTGGTTTATTTTAAACTCCAGTTACTGCGCATATGCCTCAGCGTAGTATTATTTATAGCAGCCGGTTTTCTGAAAAAATCATCTGCACAGGATATACATTTCTCCCAGTTTTTTGAAGCTCCGCTTTTGCGGAATCCCGCACTTGCCGGGCTATTTAGTGGTGACCTCAGGATCCAGGGAGTATTCCGCAGCCAATGGAATAGCATTACAGTTCCATACACAACAGGTTCAGTGAATGGCGAGTATAAATTACCCATTGGCAGAAGCAATGATTTTTTGACGATCGGCGGCCAATTACTTTATGATCGCGCTGGAAGCACCGCATTTACTTCGACTCATATTTTGCCGATGCTTAATTACCATAAAAGTCTCAACAGCCAAAAGAGCATGTATATTTCCGCAGGCTTTATGGGTGGATTAGTTCAGCGACACCTGGACCGGTCAAAGATTACTACAAACAACCAGTTCGATGGTATAAATTTTAACCCTTTACTCCCCGATGGTGAGACTTTTGCAAATAATGGATATTCTTATTTTGATGCGAGTGCAGGAATAAGTTTCAATATGCAGGTTACTGATAACGTTGATGATAATATTTTCGCAGGGGTAGCTATTCATCATTTCAATAAATCGGCAAAAACATCGTTTTATGGAAACGCAAAAATTGAGCTCAACCCCAAATGGGTTTTCTCTTCTGGGGTACGCATGGCCGTTACCGATTTTTCTTTCGTTACCTTCCATGGCGATTTTTCAAAGCAGGGAACTAACAAAGAGCTAATTGGCGGGATGTTATATTCTTATAAACTGGATACCCCGGATGATCCAAAATACGTTTTGCACGCCGGGGGATTTCTGCGTTGGAAGGATGCGTTAGTACCAGTTGTAAAACTTGATTACAAACCTTTCTCTATTGCATTGAGTTATGATATAAATGTCTCCCAATTAAAAACAGCAAGCCAGGGCAGAGGTGGTGTTGAGTTTTCACTTACTTACCAAACTTTCTTTAATAGGTATTCCAGTTCTAAGGATGCGGTATTGTGTCCGAGATTTTAAGGAAGGCCCTGAGTTGAAATTATGCGATTGCCGGAAAATTAATTTTCAAGTTCTGGATAGTTTGAAAAAATAAAATCTAGTGATTCTTTTTTTGCTTGCTTCTTTGATCCGTTGCTTTAATGTTTCTGCATCAAAAAGATCATTGAACATCGCGGGGGTTTTTTCGGCAATCGAAGCCTCAAGATTTTTTGCAAAATCTAAAGCTTCCTGTTTAGTTACAGCTTTTTCCTTTTGTTTGCAGCCCGACATGCATAATACCATGCATAAAAATATTAATCCAGGGAATTGTCGGAGCATGGGGAAGTATAGGTTAGCCGGAGATTGTAAGATAACAAATCACTTCAATAATTAAGAAGTAAAGCATTTGGTATATTGCAGAAAACGCGTTATCGCATGAATTATCAAACCAGCAGTTTAGAATTGAACAGGAAAGAATTGACGGCAATTCCTGAAATTATCAGGGGCAACAGGCAGCTCCTAACCTTAAGTCTTTTCAACAACAATATTAATTTTATACCCGAGTGGCTCTGGGAACTGGTAACCCTGCAATTCCTGAATCTTGGACATAATAAACTTACGGAGATCTCATCCTCCATTAGTAAATTAAAGAACCTGCATACTATCGACCTTGGGCATAACCAATTAACTTCCTTACCCGAAACGATTGGAGAGTTGACCGATATCGAATTTTTTCTTTACCTCAGTAACAATAATCTTGATAAACTTCCAGGTTCAATAACAAATTTGGAGAAGCTCAGGTACTTGAATGTTTCATTTAACCAGCTGTCTGAATTGCCCGATGATATTGGCAAGATGCATGCCCTGGTAGAGTTGAGGGCGTACAATAATTCAATAAGATCTATCCCGGATTCAATCGGGGATTTACAAAACCTGCGGGAGATACATTTGATGAATAATAAATTGAGCTGCCTTCCGGCTTCATTAAATAAATTAACCAGGCTGAATGAACTCCGGCTGAGTGATAATGAACTCGTAGAAATGCCTTCAAATTTGGGCGGACTTTCTTCATTGAAAGTCCTGGATCTTAGAAATAACGGGCTTTCAATTCTTCCTCAAGCTATATGCGATCTGAAAAATTTAAGGATCCTCGACCTGCGGGCCAATAAGCTTTCTGAATTGCCGCAATGTTTGTCCAGGCTTGAAAACCTTGAAAAACTTGATCTGAGATGGAATATTTTTCCTTCCAAATCAAGTGCAGGGGAGGAGCTGGAGGAGAAAGGTTGTGTAGTATACTATTGAGGGAGATTATGAATATTGAATTAAGAATTTAGACTTGTGGAACACGTTTCGTTGAGGAATAAAACACATAACAGAATTTTACCGTAAATAAACTTGATTGCCTGATGACTGATCAGGAAGGTTTTTAAATATTTATTGTACTAAATTTAGACAAGGAATTTAGTTTCAAGAAAGGCGAGGAGCGCTCTGACTGAAGAAAGCTACCTGGATATCTGCCGAAATAGCTGAGAAGAGGGGATATTAAAATTTGTTTTTATATTTTTGCCAACCAGGGTTATTAGATCAGGCACCAATCTACCCTCCCAGCAAACCGTTTAAACACTTTATGAAAATATTTTTTATATCCCTGGCCTGTTTTTTTTCATTGCTACATACCTGTGGGCAAATTGGCATTCCGGTACCTCAACTATCGCAGTGCGATATTTTAGTCAATAATTTTCTTTCAACATATAGTATTCCCGGTGGCACACTGGCCATTGCTAAAGATGGAAGGATAATTTATATGAAGGCCTTTGGCAATGCCAACGTGGCGAATAATATTGCTACACAGCCCAATAATCTATTCAGGCTTGCCAGCATTTCAAAGACCATAACGGCTATTTCCATCATGAAGATGATGGAAAATGGTCAACTATCACTCTCCTCTAAAGTATTTGGTCCGGGAAGCATATTACAGAATCACCCATTATTTTCTACTTCAAATATTACAGATCCCCGGGTCTTCAATATCACCGTTCAGCAACTATTAGAGCATTCTGCCGGTTGGAATAATTCAGTGAATTGTAATCCTAACCCCAGTACGCCCTATCCATATTTTGTTGCAGGATGTGAGCCCATCCGTTTCCCGTTGCGGGTTACTATGTTGACGGGTACAACTAACCCGATCCAAAAGGATGCACTTGTAAAATTTCTTCTCGAAAAAGGACTGAATCTCAACCCAGGTGTGGCTTATCTTTATTCCAATGTGGGTTATTTCATGCTTGGCAAAGTGATTGAGCAAATCTCAGGACTATCTTATGAAACCTATGTAAAGAATAATATCCTCGCTCCGCTGGGCATTTTTGATATGCATATCGGCAAAACATTACTCAGTGAAAAGCAGGAACGTGAGGGCGAATATGTTGGCGAGGGTGATTCAACACTTTCCTGCTATGGCACGGGAAACTATGTTCCATGGGAATATGGAGGTTCCAGTGTTCCTGCCCTTGATGCCACAGGTGGATGGATCGCAACACCCAGGGATATCCTAAAATTGATGGTAGCAGTGGATGGATTTTCAACTAAGCCGGATATCTTACTGCCGGCTACCATTATCAATATGACAACACCTTCAGCCACTAATCCTAATTATGCCAAAGGCTGGGATGTTAATCCCGCAAACAGGTGGTGGCATTATGGCTCATACGAAGGCACGGCTTCCGAATTGGTGCGTACTGCAAATGGATATACATGGGCGATTATTCTCAACAAAAGAAACCTCACAAACCCTCAATTTTGGACGGACCTGGATAATCTTCCGATGAATTGTATCACAGCGGCATCTTCTTTCCCAGCCTTTGACCTGATGGAAAACCCGAAAATTAATGCTACCAATATTAGTTTCTCAAATAAATCTAATACCTCCGTAAAAGTGAGTTGGACTAACGGTAGTGGTAACCAGCGGATGTTGTTAGCAAGGCAGGATACCATCGCGGATGAATTTCCAATGGATGGAATTGATTATACCGCGAACCCTGTATTTGGCTCAGGAGCTGTACTTGGATTAAATAATTTTATTGTTTACAATGGAACCGGAGATAGCGTAACCGTCACCGGCCTCATACCCGGAAAAAAATATTATTTCAGGGTAATTGAATTTAATAAAAATACAGTCACTGGAAATTATTCGCTATACCTTCTCGGGGGTAATCCAATACAATTTACAAGAACAAGATATCAATATACATTTACCGGGAATGGCAATTGGACGGATAGCACAAAATGGTCAAACAGCACCATTCCCCCATCTGTATTGCCCGCCGAGTCAGATATTATTATTAATCCTTCAGGCATTGGTGAATGCGTCCTAAATATTCCACAGGTAATATCTACAGGCTCAACGTTAACCGTTAAGGAAAATAAACGCTTCAGAATCCAGGGCAACCTCACGATGCAATAATTGTTTACTAAAATTAACCACTAACCACCATTGCTTTTACTGCATTTACCAGTTTGTCAAGATCCTTAATCTTCGTGTACACGTGTGGCGTTACCCTTACGCAACTTATATTTTCCCACACGATTCCTACAGTATGAATTTTATATTTATTGAAAAGTGCACTATCTAAATCTGCTGGCGTCATTCCTTGAATGCTTATACCACAGATCGCACATGAGTATTTTGCATCCAGTGATGTATGGAGTTTTACTTTTGGAAATTCTTTTACCCTCGATGCCCAGTAATTTTTAAGATAATGAATGCGCTCCTGCTTTCTCGAACTGCCAATAGCATTGTGAAAGTTTATGGCTTCACCAATTGCCTGCTCGATGGCAAAGCTTCTTGTTCCCAGGGTTTCAAATTTTCGTATATCCTCACTGTTAGGCTTGTCGTTGCAAACCAGTGGCCAGATGTTTGCAATCCTGTCTTTTCGAATCCAAAGCATTCCACTTCCAATTGGGGCACTTAAGAATTTATGCAGGCTCGTGCCAAAATAATCGCATTCCAGGTCGGGGATTTTGAAATCCAAAAGACCAAAAGAGTGGGCGCCATCCACCAGGATTTGCAAACCTTTCTTTTTTGCCATCCGTGCAATCTTTTTTACCGGCATTATTTGTCCAACCCAGTTTATCACATGGGTAATATGCAGCAGCTTCGTTTTTGCAGTGATTGCTTTTTCAAATGTATTTACAATGAATTCATCATCATCGATGGGGAAATCAAAATTTAGCTGTTTGTAAACTATGCCTTCCCTGGATTGACGCTGGCGCCAGGCGTTGATCATATTCGGGTAATCCTGAACAGTGCCGATCACTTCATCTCCTTTTCCAAGTGGTAAGCCAAAAATGACGGTGTTTAAAGCTTCAGTAGCATTGCGGTTAATTGCAATTTCATCAGCAGGTGTGCCGGCGAGATCTGCGAGCTTTTCTCTTAAGGCTTCACGACCCTGGTCAAGAATACGCCACATATAATATGATGGACCTTCGTTTGATAATTTATTGTACCGTTCAAGTGCATCCTGCACTATTATGGGTGCAGGGCTCACTCCTCCATTATTTAAGTTGATGATATTTGGATTTACGGAATAAGCTTGTTGTATTACAGACCAATAATCTTCATCAGTAGCAACCTCTGAAGATTGTTTACCCGATACTTTTTTATTTGCTTCTTCAAAGTCAGTGGCATGCGCCTGGCTAAAGAGGCTCTGCAAAGAAAAAGCGCCCGTGAGCATTCCGGCCTTTTGTATAAATGATCTGCGGTTTGTAGCCATGAGTTTTTTGTTATGAATAATGGATTGTATTGGGTGTGATAGATAAAAAAATC
>JBKJPO010000082.1:0-10506 GCA_046595095.1 Chitinophagaceae bacterium | reverse complement strand
GTATACCAAGGCCATCGCAGACGGCATGCCTGCAATAGCAATAACCGATCATGGAAATATGTTTGGTGTATTTGAATTTGTAAAACAGGCTTATAACCACAAAAATGAAGATGGATCATTAAAAGTAAAACCAATTGTAGGTTGTGAATTTTATATAACTGAAAACAGGCATCGCAAACAATTTAGTAAAGAAGACCGTGATCCAAGACATCACCAGGTATTGCTGGCAAAGAATGAACCAGGCTATAAAAACCTGGTAAAGCTTACATCCCTGGGATATATCGAAGGTTTTTATTCGAAATATCCGCGGATTGATAAGGAACTCATTCACAAATATCATGAAGGCCTGATCGCTACCACCTGTTGTCTTGGTGCGTTGGTTCCGCAAATGATAATTAAGAAAGGTGAAACTGAGGCGGAGAATGAATTTAAATGGTGGCTCAACATTTTCCAGGATGATTATTATGTAGAGTTACAAAGGCATGGCATGCCTGAACAGGATAGAGTAAATAAAGTGCTTTTAAAATTCGCCAGGAAATATAATGTGAAAGTTATTGCAAGCAATGATTCTCATTATGTTGACCAAAAAGATTTTAATGCCCATGATATCCTGCTTTGCATCAATACAGGTGAAAAGCAGGCCACACCTGCCCTACGTGAATTCTCTGACGATGACGTGTCAACGAAAAATAAGCGTTTTGCATTTCCTAATGACCAGTTCTATTTTAAGAATAGCCAGGAAATGACTTCTGTATTCGAAGATATTCCGGAAGCAATTGATAACACTAATGAGATTGTTGACAAAGTTGAACTCTTGAATCTTCACCGTGATATCCTCCTGCCCAACTTCATTGTTCCAAAAGAATTTGCCAACCAGGACGCTTATCTCGAACACCTTACCTGGATGGGAGCAAAAGAGCGTTACGCTGAGATGACCAGCGAGGTTGAAGAACGAATCAGGTTTGAATTATTTACAATCAAGACCATGGGATTTGCCGGCTATTTTCTCATTGTAAGTGATTTCATCAGGGCTGGTAAAGAAATGGGTGTATTTGTAGGACCAGGACGTGGATCGGCAGCTGGTTCTGTAGTGGCTTATTGCATCAGCATCACTAATATTGACCCGATAAAATACAACCTCCTTTTCGAAAGATTTCTCAACCCCGACCGGAAATCAATGCCGGATATTGATACAGATTTTGATGACGAAGGGCGACAGAAAGTTATAGATTATGTTGTTGAGAAATATGGTAAGGAACAGGTAGCCCAGATCGTGACGTATGGCACGATGGCTGCCAAGATGAGCATTAAAGATGTGGCACGTGTAATGGATCTTCCGCTTAATGAAAGCAATGCACTTGCAAAGCTGGTACCTGATCGCCCGGGAACTTCTCTTCGCCGGGTATTGAAAGCGCCGCTTACAATTAAGGACGCAAAGAATGGTGAAAAATCGCTGGAAGAAAAAGAAAATCCCAGCCAGGATGATATTGAAAATATCAAAAAATTAAGGGAAATATATAAGGGCAGTGACATTCGTGCCAGCGTGCTAAAAGAAGCTGAAATTCTTGAAGGTTCAGTACGGAATACCGGGGTACATGCTGCCGGAATAATCATTGCACCACGAGATCTTACGGAACTTATTCCAGTGGCTATTTCAAAAGAATCACCGCTTTGGGTTACCCAAATTGATGGCAGTAATATTGAACAGGCGGGTGTGCTCAAAATGGATTTCCTTGGATTAAAGACCCTCAGTATTTTAAAAACCGCATTAAAGCTCATCAAAATGAATCATGAAGTAGAGATAGATCTTGATACTCTTCCTCTTGATGATGAAAAAACTTATCTCCTATACCAGCGGGCAGATACAAATGGAACATTTCAGTTTGAAAGCGGGGGTATGCAAAAATATTTACGCGATCTGAGGCCCGATAAATTCAATGATCTGATTGCTATGAATGCTCTATTCAGACCTGGGCCCATGGCCTATATTCCGGATTACATTGAACGCAAACATGGAAGACAAGCAATCAATTATGACTTGCCAGAAATGCAGGAATTCCTGGAAGACACCTATGGCATCACTGTGTACCAGGAGCAGGTAATGCAGCTTTCTCAAAAGCTTGCAGGCTTCACAAGGGGGCAGGCAGATTACCTGCGAAAAGCGATGGGTAAAAAGAACAGGGCTGAGTTGGATAAAATGAAACTGCAATTTATCAATGGTGCTACTGCTAAAGGCCATCCGGCACCAAAACTCGAAAAGATCTGGACAGACTGGGAAGCATTTGCCCAATATGCTTTTAATAAATCGCATTCCACTTGTTACGCTCTTGTTGCCTACCAGACCGCATACCTAAAAGCGCATTATCCCAGCGAGTTCATGGCCGCAGTATTAAATCATGCCGGTGGAATTGAAAAAATAACCCAGTTAATGGAAGAATGTAAGAGGATTGGCTTAAAAGTACTTGGGCCGGATATTAATGAATCACAGAATGGATTTGCTGTTAATAATAAAGGTGAGATCAGGTTTGGATTCAGCGGGATGAAAGGTGTAGGAGAAGCAGCAATCGAGTATTTTATAGAAGAGCGGGATAAACGAGGTTCATTCACATCAATCTATGATCTTGTGAAAAGATGTAGCCAGCGTACTGTAAATAAAAAGTCACTGGAAAGCCTTGCATATGCAGGTGCTTTTGATTGTTTTATGAATATGCACAGGGCGCAGTATTTCCATGTAGTGCAGGGTGATGTGGCAACCGGTTTAGAAAAGATTATTAGGTTTGGAAACCAGTACCAGGCGCAGATTGCCAGTAGTTCCAATACATTATTCGGCGATATGCAAATGGAAGAAGTAAGTCCACCGAAACTCGCAGATTGTGCTCCATGGCCACTTACTGTATTACTCGACAATGAAAAGGAAGTAACCGGAATGTTTATGAGTGGGCATCCTCTCGATAACTACTGTTTCGAAATGAAATATTACGGCATTACACCTATTTCTGAATTTAATGAGTTTAAGGAAGGCGTGCAGCTAAATCCAAATCCTTCAAGGGCTTTCCGGCTTGGTGGATTAGTTGCCGAAGCACAGCACCGGGTTTCGAAAAATGGAAATAAATACGGGGTATTTTTTATCGAAGATTACAGTTCAAGAATGGAGCTCACTTTGTGGAGTGAAGACTATCTCAAATTCAATAATTATCTTGATACCGGAACTGTTATTTACCTAAGTGGAAGTTTCAGACAACGATACAATAAATCCGAATTTGAATTTAAAGTTTCAAGTATCACGTTGCTCGAAACGATGAAAAAACTCGCTACCAAAAAATTACAAATCGAAACCCAGGCAAAATACATAACCAGCGACATCGTAAAATTTATGGAGACAAACGTCAATAAATATCCTGGGAAATCGACAATTAAATTCAATATAACAGATCCATCAGCAAACTTGAAAGTGAGCATGTATAGCCTCGAACAAGGTTTTGAAATGAATGACGAATTGTCTAATTTTTTGCAGGAGAGAAATGAATTAGAGGTACTTGTTGAAACAACTTAATATGTTAAATGCAGAGCAATATCCAATAGTCCTGAAAAGCTTCTGATATATAAGCAGACCTTTGATCTGAAAAAACCGTAGGCATCGCTTTAATCCAATGTCCCAATAAATCAAATCTATGCCAGAATCGCACAATAAGGTGACATCTGCACATATTTTGAATTATGGAAGTAAATTTGCATCATCACAATAAATTAAAATATATAATATGGCACACGAATTCACAGATACCAATTTTAAAGAACAGGTATTAGATTCAAAAAAACTAACGGTGATTGATTTTTGGGCGGAGTGGTGCGGACCATGTCGTGCAATCGGGCCGGTAATCGAGGAACTTGCAAAAGAATATGATGGAACTGTAAATGTAGGCAAGGTTAATGTTGATCAGAATCCACAATTGAGTATCAACTATGGTATCACAAGTATCCCTGCGATACTGTTTGTAAAAGGTGGCCAGGTCGTTGATAAGCTTGTAGGTGCACAACCTAAGTCACAATTTGTGAAGAAGATTGAAGCACATAAATAAACAGGTAGAATAAAAATATACATTTCGAGCAGGCATAATGCCTGCTCTTTTTGTTGTGAAATATCAGCTATCACTATATCATAGCTGATGAATTATTTTTCTCTCCGTTAGTTCGAAATATAATTTATAGTATATTGTCCCTTCTTCACTAACGAAAAACTGCGAATATGCAACTTCATTGGGACTATGTTGGCAGGGGTGCACTCGGGATGCTCTTCCTCATTTTTGTTTGTTTTATTTTGAGTAACAATCGGAAGGCTATTAATTGGCGGCTTGTATTGATTGGTACCGTTGCGCAGATCTGTTTTGCACTTGGCGTGCTCAAAGTCAACTTCATTAAGGAAATATTTGGCTACGTCTCCAGGAAATTTGTTGAACTTATAAATATCGGGCACTCAGGTATCGAATTTATTTTTGGAAAACTTGCTGATCCTACAGGTAATTGGGCATACATTTTTGCAGTGCAGGTATTACCAAATATTATTTTCTTTTCCGCTTTATCCGCTATGCTCTACTACCTCGGTGTACTGCAGTGGATCGTACTATTCTTTGCCTGGTTGTTGAAAAAGATAGGAATCTCCGGACCTGAAAGCACTTCTACTTCTGCAAATATTTTTCTTGGTCAAACAGAAGCTCCTCTAATGATCCGACCATTTCTTGATAAATTAACGAGGTCCGAAATGTTATTGATCATGGTGGGAGGTATGGCAAATACTGCGGGCAGTGTACTTGCTGCCTATGTTGGATTCCTGGGTGGAAACGATCCCGTGCAACAACAATATTTTGCACTTCATATGTTGAGTCAGTCTATCATGAGTGCACCAGCAGCAATAGTTGTTGCCAAGATATTGTTTCCTCAAACAGAGAAAGTTATAACAGAACTTAAGGTCCCAAAAGAAAAAATCGGCGATAATTTTCTCGATGCTATTTCACTTGGAACCACTGATGGTTTAAAGCTTGCAGTTAATGTAGGCGCAATGCTTATTGTTTTTACTGCGCTCATGTACCTGGCAAATTATCTCCTGGGTTCAATCGGTTCATGGGTTGGTATTAACGATGATATTGCTACCTGGACAAACGGCAGATACCAGGCTTTATCCCTTAATATGATACTTGGATATGTATTTGCACCCGTCGCCTGGATGATCGGGGTTAATTCCACTGAGATGGTCTCCGTAGGACAGTTGTTGGGTACTAAAACCGTGCTTAATGAATTTGTGGCATATATCTCTTTTGGAGAAATGAAAACTGCAGGTGCTATTGCAGATCCTAAATCAATCCTTATAACAACATATGCTTTGTGTGGCTTTGCAAACTTTGCTTCAATTGGAATCCAGATCGGCGGAATAAGTCAGCTGGCACCAAACCAGCGTAAAAATCTAACTGAACTTGGGCTGAAAGCACTCCTCGGAGGAACAATCGCATGCCTTATGTGCGCATGTATTGCAGGGGCGCTATTCTAACGATCAGTAGTTATAGTTTTCAACGTTATGATTCAAAATGTGGATAAGCTACTCAACTTCCAAAAAGAGCCAAACATTTTTGTGACTCCTTGACTTTTATTATAGAAAATCAATTAATTTAGCGGAGGAAATTGAATTTGAAAAACGGACTGCGTCTTTCCCTTAAATTTTTTAATACAAAAGTCAATCCTCTCAAATATTTGACAAATATTATGTCAGATTGAGATGGATATTTTGTTTGTGAGGGTTTTAGTTATTCGATTTTATACTTCAGATAAAACAAAATTTTTTTATTAACCAAAACTGTACTGCATTGAAAAAATTTACTTTACTATTTGGGATTGTGCTGATTTTTGTAGCTAATTCCTATGGGCAGACTGGACTTAAGGCTTCTGGTATCGAAAAAAATCGATCCGAATCTACCAAAAGATGCGCTACAATGGACCGGGTGGAAATGATCCTGAACTCTGATGCATCTGCTAAAGCTATAGCTCAGCGCGGTGGTGGAATTTCACCTGCAATGGGCAATACTCCCAGCTCATACCGGACAAATGCAATTGTTACTATTCCGGTTGTAGTACATATCGTATTACCCAATCCGGGAACCGTTACTGATGCTGATGTAAATAGCCAGATCAAAGAATTAAATGACGATTTTTCTGGTTTGAATGCAGATAGTACAAATATTCCTGCTGCTTTCCAGGCAGTCCGTGGCCATAGCCAGATCAGGTTTACTCTTGCACGCAGAACTCCTGCCGGGTTACTTACTAATGGCATTGAAAGAAGAGCTAGTGCCACAGGCTCAAATATCAACCTCGCAGTTGATCCCATCAAACGTACTGCTTCTGGTGGTCTTGATGCATGGGACGCAGGCTCTTACCTAAACATTTGGTGTGGTAATGACGCCAGCGGCCAGGGCATCCTTGGGTATGCACAGTTCCCGGGAACTGGTTCTGTTGCTGATGATGGTGTATTTCTTAATTATCAAAGTTTTGGTATAGGTGCTTGTAGCAATATTCCAATTTATAATAAAGGCCGCACGGGCGGTCATGAAGTAGGTCACTATTTTGGGCTATTTCATATTTGGGGTGATGATGGCGGATGCGCCGCAGACGATTTCCGGCCAATGTCGTCAGTAGGTTCAACCTGCGTTCTCCCCGCTTCACTTGCTAATCCTCCGGGTCAGGGTAACACCGCTGCAGATATAGGTGATACGCCAAACCAGGCTGGTGCTACTACAAATTGTCCAACCGGTGTTGCTACAGATGCATGTTCACCAGCTGCCCCTGGTAAAATGTATCAGAACTATATGGATTATACAGCGGATGCTTGTTACAGCTTGTTTACTAACAAACAGGCAGCACGCATGGAATATGTATTGGACAATTGCCGGGCAAGTTTAAAAACTTCGCTTGGTGCAACTCCTCCTGCTGGTGCAATCACAAGAGATGCCGCTCCTTCTGCTTCAGTGAATCCCGGTGGATTTGAGCAGGTTGGATGTGCTATCACAACTTTCCCTGCAACACTCTCTTGTCCTGGTGCCATTGTTCCAAAAGTAAGGATAGTAAATAATGGCCTAAATACATTATCTACCGTAACTGTTGGTGTAATTATAAATGGAGGATCCCCAACGACTGTAAATATTTCTCCAAACCTTGTGTTTGGTGCAACAACTGTTGTTTCCTTCCCTTCCATAAATGTTGTGGTTGGAACCTACACGTTCAAATATTTCACATCAAATGCTAATGGACTTGGCGCTGACCAGGCACCGGCAAATGATACATTGACGAGAACACTTACCGTGACTGCTGCTTCACCATTGCCAGCGCAACAGAATTTCACCACTGGACCATTCCCACAAACTCCCTGGACAGTATTCAATCCAAATGCTGATTTTACATGGATTTGGGTTGTTCCAGGTAATCCTGGTCCGAGTATAACCATCGATAACTATAATAATAATGCTCCCGGAAGAATTGATGAATTCCGTTCCACCGCATTAAGCGTAGGAGCTACAGATTCTGTAGTCATTAGTTTTGACCTGGCACATAAAAACTATCCGGGCTCCTTTGATGCACTGGGTGTTTATGTTTCAACAAATTGTGGCCAAACATTTACCCTGACATCTTATAATAAATCAGGGGCTGCACTTGCAACTGCAGGTTCTTCAACAGGCGCCTACACTGCTCCGGCAGCTGCTGACTGGAGGAGAGAGCGCGTTGCCATTGGCGGTTCATTCCTTTCTTCTGGACAGATCATCGTCGCTTTCAGGAATACAAATG
Organism: Chitinophagaceae bacterium; assembly: GCA_046595095.1. Taxonomy (GTDB): domain Bacteria; phylum Bacteroidota; class Bacteroidia; order Chitinophagales; family Chitinophagaceae; genus Ginsengibacter. The sequence goes on along the minus strand of JBKJPO010000082.1, from coordinate 2,682 downwards.
ATTATGGTAATTATATATTTATCGACAACATCAATATTGATCCACGTGTAGCAAGAAATCTTAAAACAGATAATATCCTGACTCCGGGTGCAAATGAGTGTTCTCCAACCTTCGTTCCACGTGCAATTGTCAAAAATGATGGAACTGAAGCAGTTACTGCATTTAAAGTGGGATACACATTAAATGGTGCTGCAAATGTAATAACCGCATTTACACAAACCATCCCTGTAGGTGGATCAGTTACGGTTTCATTGCCAGCTGCAACTGGCGTAGTTGGTGCCAACATAATCCGTGTATTTTCAGCAGATCCTGTTACTATTTCCGGCACAGGTGATAATGTTCCAAATAATGATACACTTACAAAAGCCTTCACTGTTAAGACATTGATCAATATGCCTGTAGTTGAAGGTTTTGAAGGTACTTTCCCTCCTCCAGGTTGGACTATCCGTAATCCAAACAATCAAATTACCTGGGTTAAAAAAGCTCCGGGTAGAAATAGTGGTTTCTCGGCATTCATTAACAACTGGGGTGGAGTTACTAACGACCAGGATGATATTGAAGTTCCGGCACTCAGGGTTACTGGCGATTCAGTTTTATTCAGCTTTGATCTTGCTCATAAATATTACGCACCTTCTCCCGATACATTATTATTACTTGTATCTACAGATTGCGGAAATACATTTACCCCTGTTTACAAGAAGTGGGGTGCAAACCTTGCAACTGCAGGTACAGGAAATTCAGACTATACTAACCCGGCTGCTGCTGATTGGAGAAGAGAAAGGGTTGCTATCGGCGGTGCATTTGTTTCATCGGGTAGCGTTGTTTTCCGACTAAGAAATCATAGCCGTTTCGGTAACAACATCTGGGTGGATAACATAAACATTGAAGAAGTTTTCAAGCGTGATATAGCTCTTACTTCTATCAATGCTCCATTAGACGTTCTCTGCACAGCTACAGCAACAACACCTGCAGTTACCGTAACTAACAGAGGAATCGATGTGATCACTGGATTTAAAGTAACTCACGTTCTTGATAATGGGACACCTTCTACAACTACGGTTACCGGTGTTAGTCTGGCAAACGGGCAGAGCATGAGCGTTTCTTTGAACCCGATCACTCCTGCTGTTGGCACTCATAATTTATTAGTGTACACATCAGATCCGGTAAGTATTACCGGAACGGGAGATTCACGCAGATCTAATGATACATTACGAAAAACATTCTTTGTTTCAGCAATTGTTCCAGTTCCTCTTGCTGAATCATTTGAAGGCATTACATTCCCTCCGGCGGGATGGGCTTTGGTAAATCCTGATAATAACATCACATGGTCACGCACCACAACTGCTGCCAGGTCTGGAGTTGCTTCGGCATACATCAACAATTTCAATTATGTCTTGAAAAATACAATAGACAGATTAGTTTCACCTGTTATGACTCAGCCGGTAGCTACAGATTCAATCTTTTTGAACTTTGACTTTGCACATTCACCAGGATTCAACTACCCGGGTAGCACCAATCTTCCGTTGGATACCCTGGAAGTATCGATCACTAAAGATTGCGGTGTGACATTTACATCACTCTTCAAAAAATGGGGTGAAGACCTGCAGACTCTTGGTGATCCATTGGGTCCAAACAATCCGAATCCTATAGAATTCATACCGGGCCAACCAAATCATTGGAGAAACGTAAGACTGCATTTAAATCCTACAGTAGGAACAGGAAACTTCCAGGTTTACTTTAATGCAAGAAGCAATGGGCAGAATAACCTTTATCTTGACAATGTAAATATCACCACCAGGACGTTGCCGGCAAGGTTGAAAGCACAGGGTTACCTGGTTTATCCTAATCCTTTTCATAATGCATTCACTGTTCACCACTTTGCACCGCCTACTCTACTTAAAGGTATTAGTGTTCACAATGCGGCTGGACAAAAGGTCTATGAAAAACAATTCAATCGTGATGCAACCACCGAGATGACAGTTGACCTGAGCAATCTTGCTGCTGGTGTCTACCTGGTAAAATTGCACTACCTGAACAAACTTATAACAGAAAGGATAGTAAAACAATAATTCAGCGCTGTTAAAATATCAAGAGGCTACTCCCAAAAGAGTAGCCTCTTTTGGTTTAGCAAACGCCATGAATTAACTTTGAAAAAAAAATCCATGCATAAAGAGGCAGTTGAGAAATTGATATCACTAACCGTAGATGCCGAGCTTAGAATCATTGGCGAAAAAGTACTTGGCAGGAAGCGGATTACTGAACTTGATGCGATGGTATTGTTCGAAAAAGCCTCGCTCTCATTTGCGGGCATGCTGGCAAATTTTGTGCGGGAAAATTTTCATGGTGATACTACATATTTCAACCGCAACTTCCACATTGAACCAACCAATGTCTGCGTCTATGCGTGTAAGTTTTGTTCATATTCCAGGCTATATGCAAAGCGCGATGAAGGCTGGGAATTAAGTATGCAACAAATGCTTGACCTGGTTAAAAGTTATGATGGAAAGCCCATAACTGAGGTGCATATAGTTGGTGGTGTACATCCTAAAATGAATATGGAATTCTTCATGGAGTTGTTGCAGAAGATCAAACTACACAGGCCTTCCCTGCATATTAAAGGTTTTACTGCAGTGGAACTTGATTATATGTTTCGCAAAGCCAAGCTATCTGTAGAAGAAGGAT
>JBKJPO010000015.1:0-3097 GCA_046595095.1 Chitinophagaceae bacterium | reverse complement strand
ATATAGATGCAGATAAATTGCTTGCATCTATATGATAATGTGTAAGTTTTTCCACAACCTTATCCAGCGTTTCGCTGCTCATGTACAAAACAAGTGTATCACTTGTTTGAGCTAGTTCCTTCCAGTAGGCTTCAGTAACAATATCAGATTTGTAATAAGTTAAAAAACGAATGGCAGTGGAGTAACCTCTTGCCGTTAAAGGAATTCCTGCATAGGCAGCAGCACCCAAAGCGGCCGTTACACCCGGCACTATTTCAAAAGGAATATTATGAGCCACTGCCGTTTCCAGTTCATCCATTATATTGGAAAAAATACTTACATCGCCACCCTTCAACCGCACTACCAGTTTGCCTTGATTTGAATAGAACACAATCAGCTCATTAATGGTGGGCTGAGGTGTAGATACTCCCCTGCGACATTGCTTTCCTACATAAACAATCTCAGCATTTGGGTTTACATATTGCTGCAAAATTATTTCACTCACTAACCTGTCTGCCAGCACAACCTCTGCCTGCTGCAGCCAACGCACAGTTTTAAGCGTTAGCAGTTCCGGATCTCCGGGGCCGGCGCCTGCCAGTATAAGTTTCCCTTTTTGTTGATGCACTTTCATTTTATAGTCTACTATTTTGGTAGATTTTTAAGACAAATTTGAGGGAGAATAAAATTATTGTCCCTCAAACATTCAGAATAATCCTTCTACTGACAGATAGCGTTCGCCAGTGTCGTAATTGAAGGTAAGAATTGTAGAACCCTTGGGTATATCTGGTAATTTATTGGCTATTGCCGCCAGAGAAGCACCAGAAGAAACACCCATTAATATCCCTTCCTCTTTGGCAGCACGTTGTGCAAAGCTGTACGCATCTTCTTTGCTTACCTGTATAATTCCATCTAAAATTTCTTTGTTTAAAATAGATGGAATAAAACCTGCACCAATGCCCATTATAGGATGTGGCCCCGGAGTTCCGCCACTCAAAACCGGAGACAGTTCCGGCTCCACTGCAAATACTTTTAAGCCAGGGAATTTTTCTTTCAGCACTTCTGCCACACCGGTAATGTGTCCACCAGTGCCTACCCCGGTAATTAAATAGTCTAAACCATCCGGAAAATCAGCCAGTATTTCCTGTGCCGTAGTTGTTCTGTGTATAGCAGTGTTGGCAGGATTATCAAATTGCTGCGGCACCCAAGAATGGGGTGTTTCTGCCGCCAGTTCATTTGCTTTCTCTATTGCCCCTTTCATTCCTTTTTCCCGTGCTGTCAATACAAACTCTGCACCCAATGACGACATCAATTTTCTTCTCTCTACACTCATACTCTCGGGCATGACCAAAATAATTTTATACCCTTTTACTGCTGCTACCAATGCCAAACCAATACCTGTATTACCACTTGTGGGTTCAATGATAACACTGTTCTCTTTTAATATTCCTTTTTTTTCTGCATCTTCAATCATAGATAATGCAATACGATCTTTAATGCTGGCTCCCGGATTATTTTTCTCCATTTTGATCCATACTTCATAATCGCTGCCAAATAATTTATTGATACGCACATGCGGCGTATTTCCAATTGTTTGTAAAATGCTGTTTGCTTTCATTTTGTTAGTTTTTATTTTATGATTTTCAACACTTATTTAAATGACGTTTGACTATTGAAGCACCAAAGAAGGATTCATTTGTTTTTGTTACCGCTTACATGGTTGAATCTCTCATCGGCTTTGCAACCGCTGTAATGATATGCAACCGCCGACAGGGCAATGGTCGTTCTTTAAATCACAAAATTTAATCCCTCCGGCAGCGGGTTATTATCCCTTACTTTTATTTCGCTTTTATGATATACAATGGAATGTGCAGGTACGCTATAAGTTAACCACACGTTGCCACCAATCACACTATCTCTGCCCACCACAGTTTCGCCGCCGAGTATGGTAGCCCCGGAATAAATGATCACATTATCATTAATTGTAGGATGCCTTTTCATCCGGGCATTAGCTTTTGCCACATTTAATGCACCGAGCGTAACACCCTGGTAAATTTTTACATTGTTACCAATGATGGCAGTTTCCCCGATGACGATTCCTGTACCATGATCAATAAAAAATGATTTTCCAATAGTTGCTCCGGGGTTAATATCAATACCCGTTTTGCTATGTGCATATTCTGATAATAGCCTGGGCAAAGTTTTAATTTCCTGCAGGTATAACTGGTGCGAAATACGATATACTGCAGTTGCATAAAATCCAGGATAGGCTACCAGCACTTCTTCTATAGAGGATGCGGCAGGATCAAATTGCAGGATAGCATCTGCATCCAGCAGCAATGCTTCATATATTACCGGCAGTTCATAAAATAAATGCTCTGTATGCTTCTTCACTTCCTTTTCATCTTTTATCAATTCAAACAACAAAGCAGAAAATGTATTTTTTATTTCGGAGAATTGTATTGCTAATTTTTCTTCCGTATTGTATTTGCCCTCATGTGAAGCAAACAGGATATCAAACAGATCATCTATAAAATTCTCTGCTATCTCCTTATCGGGAAAACGCACAAGGGTTGACCTGTTCTTCTGGAAAATCTGATGTATAAAATTTTTTTCTGTCATTGTTTTTAATTCAATATAAATTGTTTGACTGAGCTTTGTCAATAGACCATAGTCGGTTCACGATTTAGTATTTTGTTAATCACTCATTGACTTATTGACCCCCATTTACTATTGACTCATTGAATCATACATGCACCTACCGTTACATTACTCGTTTCATCAATTAAGATTGCGCTGCCCGAAGTTCTTAAATTGTTATAGCTGTCAAAAGCAATTGGTGAAGCCGTATTAATCGTTGCTTTTACAATATCATTTAATGAAACCTTTTCAGGAGCATTTTCTTTGAGCAATGAATTAACATCCAATTTGTATTCTATAGATTTAATTACTGCACGAACCAATTTACTGTTTACCTGTAGTAAATATTTATTACCAGGGAGCAATGGTTTATTATCCATACAGCACAAAAGCACTTCCAGCTCGCTCTGCACAATGGGGGGATAATCTGTTTTTACAATAACGTCTCCCCTGCTTACATCTACATCATCTTCCAGTTGAA
>JBKJPO010000552.1:0-21645 GCA_046595095.1 Chitinophagaceae bacterium | reverse complement strand
AAAAAATGTGACTTATAACTGGTGTTCAACAAGCTACGAATACCTTACAGATTATGAAAAAAATTGCATGAATGTAACCCGGGATGATATAAAGAAATTCATAAATAGATATATCAATGGCAAGCCATTTATTGCCGGTATGATCATCAACCCTGAGATGAATAAATCATTGAACCCAACGAGTTTCTTTAAACCTTTTAATTGAAAAATTTTATCCAGATGAAAAAATATATTTCAAAAAGCAATATTTTATTTTTTGTACTATCTCTTTTTTTTGCAGAAACTCTATCAGCACAAAAAGGCCAGGCTTACGAGATGAATATCGAGGGCGTAAAAGTTATAGTTCAGCCGAGTAATAATGAGATCGTTGAAGTGTTGACCGTGATAAAAGGCGGAGTGCAGAATTATACCCTGGCTAACCAGGGTATTGAAGCATTGGCATTAAATGCTTTGACCGAGTGCGGCACTTTGAAAGATGATAAGAATTCATATAAAAATAAACTAGACAAAGTAAGTGCGAGAATAAATGGAAATGCCGGGCAGGATTTTTCCAGAATAAGCTTGAATTGTATCAAAATGGATTTTGATGTTGTTTGGCCTTTATACGTTGATGCAATTACTCAACCTTTATTCGATCAGAAAGAGTTTGACCGTATTAAGCAGGATGCAATTACTAATCTGCGTGCCCAGGCTTCACAGCCTGATTACGCCATAGGAAAGATGGCTAAGTCTATTGCATTTGCCGGGAAGGATAATGAGAAAAGTCCTGAAGGCACGGAAGCGTCCTTGAAAAAGATTACAGCTGAACAGGCAAAAGCGCATTATAAAAATGTACTTACCAGGTCAAAGATCACGATGGTGGTTGTAGGCGAGATAGATAAGTCGGTGCTGGAAGAAAAAATAAAAAGCATGCTCAGCTCAATTCCAAAGGGTCAGCCTTTTTCGTTGAAAAAGCAGGCCTATACCCCGATCGGGACAACATTTAAATCAGAGAAGAAAGACCTCGCAACAAATTATATCCAGGCTGTTACCGGTGGACCTTTGCCGGGATCAGAAGATTTTAATGCATTCAGCCTTGCCATGAGGATATTCGCAGATCGGCATTTTCTCGATGTAAGAAGTAAAAACGGATTATCGTATGCCCCTGGTAGTTGGTTTGATGGGAATGCATCTTCCAGTGCCAATATCTCTGTCTCTACAACAGAGCCCGATAAATATATTGCGGTTTTGCGATCTCTGATTGACCGCACAAAGAAAACGGGTTTTGATGCGGATGAAGTTAAGAACTGGAAGACTACCTACCTTACCAGTTTTTATTACAGGCTTGAAACGAATTCTGCACAGGCAGCTTCATTGGCATCTAATGAAGTTGTGCACGATAACTGGCGTCGTGCGCTAACATTCAATAATGATATCAAGAAAGTATCCGTTGCAGAAGTGAATGAGGCTTTTAACAAATACATTAGTAACCTCACATGGGCTTACCAGGGTGATCCTTCAAAAGTAAATCCAATATTATACACGCAGGCTAAAACCACAAAACCTGCAATGCCAAAATCAAAAGTGAGTACCAAGAAAAATGGTTGAGTCCGGACTGGTAAATTTTGCAGGTATTCATGTAAAACAAACTGTGACGTTGTTGCGAGCCCGTGAACATCGAAAACAAACTGTGACGTCATTGCGAGCGGAGCGAAGCAATCTCCGAAATTTTTCCTGTTGATTGCCCTCAGGACTTTACCATTCATTTCGCCGAAATATCCGCATCATTTAAGTTCCGCTTATCAATTAAATTTGATATGGCCGAATCAATTGTAGGATAAAGCAACTGGAATCCAACCGAACGGATGCGGGCATTACAAACAGTTGTGCTTTTTAGGACCTCGATACTTCGATTGCCCAGGATGAACCTCAATACAAATGCCGGTACATGAATCGGGATGTAGAAATTGCCCCGCATATGCTTCGCAAGATTTAACGTAAGTGCTTTATTTGTAACAGTAGCTTGTGCAACGGCATTATAACTTCCACTTAAATTTTCATTCTCTATACAGTATAAAAACAACCGGCAAAGGTCAGTCACATGTATCCAGCTTATTACCTGGTTTCCATTTCCCAGGATACCGGCAATGCCAAAACGCAGCGGTTTTTTAAATTCTGCGAATGCACCACCCTCGTTACTTAAAACGATGCCTGTTCTAAGTTTAACCACCCTAACACCCAGCATTTCTGCAGGTTCGATACTTGCCTCCCATAGTTTACAGGTTTCACCAAGAAATCCTGTGTCTGGAGGATCTGATTCGATAAATCCACCAGGACGGTTCCCCGGAGCAGGATCTTTGCCATACCATCCAATAGCGGAGGCTGAGATTATGGATTGCACTTTGTGATCATTCTCCGCCAGCCCTTTAATCAATAGAGCGCTGCTTTGCGTCCTACTATCACTTATCTCTTTTTTATATGAATCTGTCCAGCGCTTATCTACAACTCCTGCGCCCGCGAGATGAATGATGTGATCAGCTTTCTCAAATACACGCTTATCGATCTCCTGTTTCTCAATATTCCATCTCGCGAAAGACAACCCGGGAGTATTATTATGGGTTGTTGGCTTCCGGCTGAGCACAATCACTTCGTGATCTTTACCTAGCAGAAATTTTGTGAGATGCTTTCCTACCAGTCCTGTACCACCCGTTATCAATATTTTCGCCATTAGGATTTTTTACTCTGGTAAATCTACATTATTCAGGATCAGAATTAATAGAATAAGCAGGATGAGCAGGATTATAAAATATTTAAACGGAAGCATATCCTGGATTGTAAGGTTTTTAAAATCCCCTGGCACTGGAGTTGATCTGACCACGGCATATTTCTTGCGATCTTCTATGTAAAAATATTAATGTTACATCTGGTACAGGGATGCATGGATGCGAGCTAATTTAGCTTTGGTATTCCTTTAACTTAATTAAATAGTACTTTTAGTATAAGATTATATTTATGTATTTTAAGGCCGTTTACATTATTTGCTTTTGTGTTTTACCCTTCTTCAGTACATCACAAAAGATCACCTATGCTGAACCTGAATCTGAAGATTCCCGCTCTTTACAATTTGATATAGTTGGGAAAACAGGTGGAAACTTCCATGTTTTCAAACAAGTACGGAACAAGTTTGCCATTAGTGTCTACGATAATCAAATGAAATTGATCGATCGTGTACCCCTGGATTTTTTGCCCGAAAAATCTTTCAATGTTGATTTCATCAATTACCCCGACTACAATTACCTCGTATACCAATATCAGAAAAGAAATATTGTGTACTGTATGGCTGTGAAACTGGATGCAATGGCGAAAAAAATGGGCGATTTAATTCTATTGGATACAACCGCAATAAGCGTATTTGCAGATAATAAAATTTATAATACTATCTATAGCGAGGATCGTAAGCAGATCATGATTTATAAGGTTCAGAAAAAGAATGACAGGTACAATTTCACCACTTTACTTTTAGATCCTGCACTCACTCTCAGGAAAAAATCTAGAATACAAATGGAGTTTGAAGAGCGCAGAGATGTGTATAGCGAATTCTATTTAGATAATGACGGCAACTTTGTATTTGCAAAAGGAATTAAAAGCGGTTCACGCGAGTTAATTAGCAACCTGTCGCTTATAATCAAAAAGGCATACGCTGATACTTTTGCTATCCACCCAATCAATCTTGGCGAATATTTGCTAGATGACTTGAAATTAAAGGTGGATAATGTAAACAGTCGTTACCTGGTGAATTCATTTTTATATAAAGTGAAAAGGGGAAATGTAGACGGCCTTTACTCTGCTGTTTGGGATCGTACAACTAATACCCAGATAATAAATAATGCTGCAGTATTTGGCGATTCTCTAAAAAATGAGGCCAAATCAAATGGTTCTATAAGACTTGCCTTTAATGATTATTTTATCAGGCAGGTTATTCTAAAAAGAGATGGTGGGTTTATTCTAACAGCAGAAGGTTTTACTTCCCAGTCAAGGGTTAATCCATGGAACAGGTTTGATTATCTCTACGGTTCTCCCTATATGACTTCACACGATTATTATTTATCTTCTCCATATAATAATTATTACTACAACAGGTTGAGATCATTTGGGCAAGCCAACCAGACAAGATATTACTACGAGAATATTTCTGTGATGAGTTTTGACAAAACCGGAAGAATGGAATGGAGTGATATCGTACATAAAAGCCAGTATGATGATGAGTCTGATTCATTTCTTTCTTACCAGTTAATGAATGCGGGTGGAGAATTACATTTCTTATTCAATGAGCTGGAGCGAAAAAATCAATTGATCGCAGACCATACAATTTTACCAAGCGGCAAAGTGATAAGGAATCCAACACTTAAAAGTCTTGATAAAGGATTCCAGTTTATGCCAAGATTCGGAAAGCAGGTGAGTTCAAAACAAATCATCATGCCATGTACCTACAGGAACTATATTTGCTTTGCAAAAATCGAATACTGATGTTGTAGTCAGTAGGCAGTTTGTAGTGGCAGTAGGGAGTGGCAGGAGGCAGTTTGCATTAGCAGGAAGATGGATCTAAGCTGCAAACTGCCTACTGCCACTGCCTACTGCCACTACAAACTGCCACTGCCCACTGCCAACTAACTCCTCATGCTCGGTACCTTCAAAGCCAATTACCCTTACAATAGTTTCCTGTTATTCATCTATGGATTTTTTTTAAAGCTCCATTGGTTTCTAGCACCCCGCATACCTTCAGCTCAATCAACAGATAATTTTCTTTTCGTAAAATTCCTGGATGCAATTTCTCCCGCAGGAAAAAATTACCCGGTAATTTACCCGATCATCACTTACATTTTATTATATATCCAGGCCATCAGTTTCAACCAGGCGGTGAATGATCAGCGACTGATACAAAAACCAAATTACCTGCCAGCAATGAGTTACCTGCTTATCACATCATTGTTTGTGGAATGGAATATGTTAACCTCTTCCCTTGTTATAAATACATTGCTTATCTGGGTTTGGTTGAAGATGAGCAAGATTCATAACATTCAAAAACCTAAGGCTAATCTGTTCAATATCGGGGCAGTAATTGGTATAGCCACTTTTTTTTATTTTCCCGCACTTGCTTTTGCAGCGCTTGTAATTATGGGCTTGATGATCATGCGCGCATTCAGGCTTGATGAATGGATAATGGTAGCTGTAGGAATTATTACACCGTATTATTTCCTTTATGCTTACCTGTTCATTGCAGATAAAATTTATGGGTATAAGCTGCCCGCTTTTGCAGTTGGCTATCCCAGGTTCAGCCAGAGTTACTGGACATTGGCCGCAATAATTTTGGTGCTCATTGCTTTCCTGATTGGAGGATATTATACAAGGAAAAATATGCGCCGCCTGATTGTGCAAACACGTAAAAGCTGGAATCTGATCCTGCTGTACCTGGTTGTAGCTGTATTCGTGCCATTTGTAAATGCAACGTATACATTCGATTACTGGATATTGTCTGCCATTCCACTTTCTGCATTTATAGCATGTGCATTTTTTTATCCTGGCAAGAGATGGTTGCCTTCAATATTGCATTGGTCAATAGTCGCGATGGTAATTGCAATGGGCTACTTTATTGGGAATTAAGCATTTCTCAACATTTTATTTCTTTTGAAAATCCATATCCTGAAAATAATAAAATCCCTAAATCATAATAATCTCTTCCAATCCTAATCCATTCCGAATTACCTTTGCTCCTCATCGTCAAATCATTTATTATGAAGTTTGGTGTGGTGGTTTTCCCGGGATCAAATTGTGAACAGGATATTGTTGATGCGCTTCGTGACGATTTGGGACAGGAAGTTATTGAACTATGGCATAAGGATAAGGATCTTTTCATGTTTTCAAAAGATGATTGTATAGTGCTTCCCGGTGGTTTTAGTTTTGGAGATTACCTGCGTTGCGGAGCTATTGCTAAATTCAGCCCCATGATGAATGAAGTTATCAGTTTCGCCAATAGTGGAGGAAAGGTTTTGGGCATTTGTAATGGTTTCCAGATACTCTGCGAATCTGGATTATTACCGGGAGTTTTGCTCCGCAACGCAAACCAGCAATTCATTTGCAAAAATGTATATATCACACCCGGTTCAGGAAAAAATGGAGGGGCATTACAAATACCGGTTGCTCACGGTGAGGGTAGATATTATGCTGATTCAAAAACGATAGCAGGGTTGGAAGATAATGGCCAGGTTTTGTACAAATACTGCGATGAAAAAGGTTTACTGTCGGAAGAAGTTAATCCAAATGGTTCTACGAATCATATTGCAGGAATTCGCAACCGAAATGGTAATGTATATGGCATGATGCCGCACCCCGAAAGAGCATGTAGTAAAGATCTCGGGAATATGGATGGTAGAAAAATATTGCAGCAACTCTTTAGTATAAACTAATGTTAATAAGCGCTTCAATGTCGGCGCTCGGACCGGTTTATAGTGATTGACGGTGTATTTTTACAAAAACAGTTTAATGAAAAAGTTTTTACTTAGTTTATTTTTAACAGCAGTGATCGGTTGTTCATTTGGCCAAATTCTGAATCCTGTTAAGTTTTCTTACAAAGCGAAGAAGAAATCCGCTACTCAATATGAATTGATTGTTAAAGCGGCGATTGATCCAAAGTGGCATTTGTATTCTGTGAACAATCCAAATGGAGGTGCAGAGCCAACCGTGCTTAAATTTGAAGGGGTAAAGAAAGTTGGAAACATAAAGGAAATAGGAAAGTTACATTCCGATTTTGATGAAAGCTTTTCTGTGAATCAGAAATATTTTGAGAATACGGTTGATTTTGTTCAGCTGGTTAAGATAAAACCAGGTACAAAAAAAGTATCCGGAACGATTGAATATATGGTTTGTAATGATAAGAAATGTTTACCCCCAAAGGAAATTGCTTTTGACATTAGATTATAATATGTGATGAATAATATTTAATTTAAAAGGCTGTCTTGAAACTGTCATCATTGTAATAACGACAGTTTTGAGACAGCCTCGTTTTTTATCTTGAAATATGAAGCAAACACGTTTACTCTTATTGCTTGCCGGGTGTTTTTTTGCTCCATCTGTGTTCTCACAGGATGGCACAAACGCTGGTGCTGGAACTGGATCTGCATTTGGAGCATTTGCAGAAGGTCTTGGCTGGGGGCTCGCAGCTGTACTTTCTCCCTGCTTATACGCAATGTTCCCGATCACAGTCAGTTTTTTTTTGAAGAGAAGCGCTACCAGGGCACAAGGCATTAAGAATGCATTGCTCTACTCTTTTTGCATTATTTTCATTTTCACATTTCTTGGTGTGTTACTTACAATCCTGTTTGGTAAAAACACTTTACTGGAAATCGCCTCAAGTGCAGTTTTCAATTCCTTCGTATTTATCTTATTCGTAGTATTTGGTATTTCATTCCTTGGCGCTTTTGAAATTACTGTTCCGGCGTCATGGGTCACTAAGGTGGATTCAAAATCAGGGATGGGGAATTTTACGGGAATATTCTTCATGGCATTGACCCTTGTGCTCGTGTCATTTTCATGCACGCTCCCATTTTTTACAAATGCGGTTACTGGTGTAATAAAAAGCGGGAACCGGCTGGCACCTGCTTTTGGATTGCTTGGTTTCTCTTCTGCCATAGCATTGCCTTTCGCGATTTTCGCATTCTTTCCGGGCTTACTTAACCGCGTTGCAAAATCAGGCGGATGGCTCAATTCAATGAAGGTGGCATTTGGATTTATAGAACTTGCAATGGCGCTTAAGTTTTTATCAAACGTTGATCTGCAATATCATTGGGGACTGTTAGATAGAGAAGTATACCTTTCTCTCTGGATCATTCTTTTTGGTTTGTTAGGATTTTACCTTTTGGGAAAATTGAAATTCAAACACGACAACGACCTCCCAAAGAATGATTATGGACATCCTTACCTTACGGTTACACGACTGTTTTTTGCAATAGCATCTTTATCCTTTACTGTTTATATGATCCCTGGTTTGTGGGGTGCTCCATTAAATGGGATCAGCGGATGGCTTCCTGAAAATAAGACGCAGGATTTTAATCTTGAAAAACTTATCAGGAGCAGGAATAACAGTAACGGTGATACGACCACTGTGCTCAACAACACAGGAGGTATTCCAGCTGCTTTCAAACCCAAAAAATACACAGACTTCCTGGCATCTGAAATTCTTGGCGTGGAAGCTTATTTTGATATGGATGAAGCCCTGGCTGCTGCAAAAGCAACCAATCGGCCTGTGATGGTAGATTTCACCGGGCATGCCTGTGCAAATTGTCGTAAAATGGAAAGTGCAGTTTTATCAACTGAAGAAGTGAGTAGCATTTTACACAAAGATTTCATTGTTGCCTCGCTTTATGTGGATGAAAAGACTAAATTACCTGAGAATGAAATCTACACATCTGCCATTGACAACAGTAAAATAAAAACCATCGGTGCAAAAAATCTTGATTTTGAAGCGGCTATCGCAAACTCAAATGCCCAGCCACTTTACATTTTTGTTGATAAGGAGGGGAAGGTGATCAAAGATGCCGGTGGGTATGAACCCGACGTTGAGCGCTTTAAGAAAATCATGAATGAGGTAGAGGCCGAGCATAAGAAGCGATTTCCTGAATAAATACAAAATATGAATTATGCATTGTGAAATGTGGGTTCATAATCAAATAAAAAATCCCCCGTGTATTACGGAGGATTTTCTTTTGGGGGTAACTATGTCTGGAATTATAAAGCGATTTGTTTTTCTACCATCATTTTTCTTAAGTTAATAAGACCATAACGCATACGGCCAAGAGCTGTATTGATGCTGCAGCTTGTGAGGTTAGCGATCTCTTTAAAACTTAAATCAGCATAATGACGAAGGATGATTACCTCACGCTGATCTTCAGGAAGTAGCTCAAGCATTTTCCTCACCCGATCGTGGCTCTGAGCTTGCATAAGCTTGTGATCAGCACCTGGTTCAGAAAAATTTAATACTTCAAAAATGTCGCGGTCATCGCTTGTCTTAATGGTTGGAGTGCGCTTAACCTTGCGGAAATGATCTACACATAAATTGTGTGCAATACGCATTGCCCAGGGTAAAAATTTTCCTTCATCTGTATACTTCCCACCTTTTAAAGTGTCGATAATTCGGATAAAAGAATCCTGGAAAATATCTTCGGCAAGGTATTTGTCCTTTACTAGAAGATAAATGGAAGTATAGATCTTGTCTTTGTAACGGTAAATAAGAGTTGATAAGGCATTTGCATCACCGTCTACATACAAATGGATGAGTTGCTGGTCTGAGAGGTTTGTTAGGATTTTCATTGCTTCTGCAGTTTGGATTATGGATGGATATTTTAAATACAACCAAAATCTGGAATATGCGTAGAAGTCAAATGCTATAGGCAGGAGAGATTCTTCATCTTTCCGGATATTGGTATGTCTAAAGTATATACTAATTCCATATTAACAAATACTTTTCCTAAATAATTATCATTTTAACGTAAAGTTGGGTAAATGTCCTAAAGGAAAATAGTAAAATCCGCAGTCTCCATTCATTTTAAGCAGCTTAACAAATTATTGTTTTTGAAATTTGGTTGACCTTAACGCCATTTTTTAATCATTTAGTACAAGGTGTTGATAACTGCCCGTAAATTTGTAGCTCATAAAAGGAATATGGCTGTAGCAATCGTAGTTAAGAAAGTTCGTACAAAAAATATCCAGGTTCAAAATAAAAATATCTTCATTAAAGGTGCAAGAACGCACAACCTAAAAAATGTTTCCGTCGAAATACCACGCAACAGCCTTGTTGTAGTTACAGGTGTTTCGGGCTCAGGTAAATCTTCCCTCACTATTGATACTTTATTTGCAGAAGGCCAGCGAAGATATGCTGAGAGTCTAAGTGCATATGCTCGCCAGTTCATGGCAAGAATGAATAAGCCCGACGTGGATTATATTAAAGGTCTATGTCCGGCAATAGCCATCGAGCAAAAAGTAATCACCAGGACGCCTCGTTCTACAGTAGGCAGTATGACTGAGTTGTACGATTACCTGCGCTTGCTTTTTGCCAGGGTGGGAAAAACCATCTCACCTGTTTCCGGCAGGCTTGTAAAGAAGGATGATGTTAAAGACGTGGTAGAAGCAGTCAGTAAACTCGCAAAGGGCGATAAAGTAATGTTACTGGTAAAATTCAAACAACACCACAATCGCGATATAAAGGAAGAACTGAGTATCCTGATGCAAAAGGGGTTTTCACGTCTCTATATCAAAGGTGAAGTGAAACGTATTGAAGAGATCCAGGAAGAAAGTAAGCCAGCAACAATTATTAACGCAAATGCTTATACGCTCATCGATCGTCTCATTATTAAAGACTTTGATGAAGACGATATACACCGGATATCAGACTCTGTAGGCACAGCTTTTTATGAAGGCGAGGGGGAGATTGTGCTAGAGATAAACGGGAAGAAATTTCTTGAGTTCTCAAATAAATTTGAACTGGATGGAATTCGCTTTGAAGAACCTGTGCCAAATCTTTTTTCTTTTAACAACCCTTATGGTGCCTGCCCGATATGCGAAGGATTTTCGCAGGTACTGGGTATCGATCCTGACCTGGTAATACCTGATAAACGGTTAAGTATATACGAAAACGCAATCGCTCCATGGCGAGGTGAAAAGTTGAGTAAATGGAAGGATGATCTCATCCGCGTGGCAAGAAAATTTGATTTCCCTGTACATAAACCAATTTACGATCTTTCTAAAGATCAATACAACCTGCTTTGGTCGGGGAATACACATTTCGAAGGGCTGGATGCATTCTTTAAAGAAGTGGAACAGAACCTTTACAAAGTGCAGTACCGGGTTTTACTCAGCCGGTACAGGGGCCGTACTGTTTGTCATGAATGTAAAGGATTTCGACTACGTAAAGAAGCATTATACGTAAAGGTGGATGACAAACATATTGGCGAACTCTGTGAGATGCCGGTAAAGGACTTGCAGAAATGGTTTGATAAGATTACCCTTTCCGAATATGACAGGCAGGTTGCAAAAAGAATATTAATTGAAGTACACAACAGGTTGAAGACTTTACTAGATGTAGGGCTGGGATATCTTACACTCAACCGCCTTGCAAATTCTTTGAGTGGTGGAGAGAGCCAAAGGATACAGCTTACACGCAGTCTTGGAAGTAACCTTACAAATTCATTATACATTCTTGATGAACCTTCGATTGGTTTGCATTCAAGAGATACTGCCCGGCTTATTAAAGTATTGAAGGAATTGAGAGATCTTGGAAATACAGTGGTAGTAGTAGAACATGATGAAATGATGATGCGTGAAGCTGATCACATTATTGATATGGGCCCGCTGGCAAGCCATCTCGGTGGTGAAGTAGTTGCTTTTGGAAATTATAATGAACTCATTTCTAATCCAAAAAGCCTAACAGGAAAATACCTCAAGGGTGAATTAAAGATCGAAGCGCCGAAAACATTAAGAAAATGGAACCGCTCACTTACAGTTGAAGGAGGAAGACAAAATAACCTGCAGGACATCACGGTTGAATTTCCATTGAATGTTCTTTGCGTTGTAAGTGGAGTAAGCGGCAGCGGTAAAACAACATTGGTTAAGCAAATTTTATATCCTGCCCTGATGAAAATCAAAGGTGAATTTGCGGATAAGGTAGGCCTGCATAAGGAATTGAAAGGCGATATTGATTATATCACGCAGGTAGAACTTATTGATCAGAATCCAATCGGCAAATCTTCGAGAAGTAATCCTGTTACTTATATCAAGGCTTATGATGAGATCCGGGATCTTTTCAGCAGGCAGCCATTGAGTAAGCTCCGGGGATTCCAGCCAAAACATTTCTCGTTTAATGTAGAAGGTGGCAGATGCGATGCATGCAAAGGCGAAGGCGAACAGGTTGTTGAAATGCAATTCCTGGCTGATGTCCACCTCCAATGTGAAGTTTGCCGTGGAAAAAGATTCAAGGAAGAGGTTCTTGAAGTTACCTATAAAGGCAAGAGTATATTTGATATACTCGAGTTAAGCGTGGATGAAGCGATTGAATTTTTCATTGAAGAAAAGGAAGTTCCAAAAAAAATAAAACCACTCAGTGATGTTGGATTAGGTTATATAAAACTTGGGCAGTCTTCAGATACGCTGTCTGGAGGTGAAGCGCAAAGGGTTAAGCTTGCTTCCTTCCTGGGTAAAGGTAAGGGACAGGGACAAGGCCATGTCTTATTTATTTTTGATGAACCGACCACTGGATTGCATTTCAATGATATTAAGAAATTGTTGGGTTCATTCAATGCACTCATTGAACAGGGCCATTCCATTTTGGTGATCGAACATAATACGGATGTGATAAAGTCAGCAGACTGGGTTATTGACCTTGGCCCGGAAGCAGGAGATGGAGGTGGTCAACTGGTTTATGCAGGCCAACCTGCGGGATTGAAGAAAGTAGACGAGAGCCGTACAGGCAAATATTTATGATCTTTGATTTAAGCATAAATTTTGATATAAGGTTCCCAATGAACAAACACCTGCTGTGGTTTAAAAATAATATTTTCGCAATCTAATCGAAAGGAAATGATACAACGGATACAAACAATATGGTTATTGATCTCATCAATCGCGGCTTTTTTAACGCTCCGGTTTTCATTTTATAGTGGTACATACATTATCGATAATAGCTATCATGAATTGCGGGGAATTGATAATTCATATCTCATGCTTACGACAATCATCCTGGGAGGCCTTAGCTTCATAACCATATTTTTTTACAAAAAAAGGCCCCTGCAAATACGGCTCTCCCTGTTATGCATATTGATAGAAGCATTTATATTATTCCTTTATGTACGTGAATTGCAAATATTTTCAAATGGTAATTATAACCTCTGGGCCTTCCTTCACCTGCTTATCCTCGTAGGATTGATCATGGCCATCATGGGCATGTATAGAGATCAGAAATTAATTAAAGAGAGCAGCAGACTTCGGTGAAGCAGGAGTGGGCAGTAGCAGTTCGCAGTAGCAGTTTACAGTAGCAGTAGCAGTTCGCAGTGGCAGTTAAGTTAAATGCGAACTATTTGTTCTTGAGCTATCATTTTTTCAATTATAATAATCAATTGTCACCAATTGCCACTGCAAACTGCTACTGCCACTGCCATTGCGAACTGCTACTGCCACTGCAAACTGCGACTGCCTATTACTAAAGCTCGGCGTACAATGGAAACTGCTTCATGAATTCATGCACTTCACTTTGCACAGTAATAATATTCTTTTCATCATCCACATTTTTTAAAACCCGGTCAACAAAGTCAACCACTGTATCCATATGACTTTCATTCATACCACGGGTAGTTATGGCCGGTACACCCACACGCATACCCGAAGTTACAAATGGACTCTTATCGTCAAATGGTACTGCATTTTTATTGAGTGTGATCTGCGCCCTGTCAAGAGTTTCCTGGGCTTTCTTGCCGGTTATAGATTTATTCCTGAGGTCGATAAGCATCAGGTGATTATCAGTACCACCACTGATGATCTGGTAATCTTTTGCAACAAATGATTTAGCCATAGCCTGTGCGTTAAGCAGTATCTGTTTTGCATATACGGTAAATTCATCAGTTAGAATTTCACCAAACGAAATTGCTTTTGAAGCGATGACATGTTCAAGTGGTCCTCCCTGGGTACCAGGGAACACACCCATATCAAGCAAATTACTCATCATCCGGATTTTCCCTTTCATATCTTTTAAGCCAAAAGGATTTTCAAAATCTTCTTTCATTAGGATCAGCCCACCACGTGGTCCGCGTAATGTTTTATGTGTAGTGGAAGTAACAAACTGGCAATGTTCAAAGGGAGAATTAAGTAAGCCTTTTGCAATTAGCCCGGCCGGGTGAGCCATATCACAAAGCACCATTGCTCCTACCATGTTAGCTACTTTCCTGATTCTTGCATAATCAATATCCCTGCTATATGCAGAAGCACCACAGATGATAAGTTTTGGTTTTTCTTCGAGGGCTTTTTTCTCAAGCGTGTCGTAATCGATCAGGCCTGTTTCTTTCACAACCCCATAAAAATGTGGCTCGTATAATTTCCCCGAAAAATTTACCGGTGAACCATGGGTAAGATGCCCTCCCATACTGAGATCCAGGCCTAAAATCTTATCTCCCGGTTGTAAGATGGCGAGCATAACTGCAGCAT
Organism: Chitinophagaceae bacterium; assembly: GCA_046595095.1. Classification (GTDB taxonomy): domain Bacteria; phylum Bacteroidota; class Bacteroidia; order Chitinophagales; family Chitinophagaceae; genus Ginsengibacter. The sequence goes on along the minus strand of JBKJPO010000552.1, from coordinate 7,425 downwards.
TCGCCTGTGCACCACTGTGGGGTTGAACATTGCTATATGCACAATTAAAGATCTCTTTGAGTCTGTCAATTGCAATTTGCTCTGTTTCATCCACTATTTCGCAACCACCATAATATCGTCGTCCCGGATAACCTTCAGCATATTTATTTGTCATCACATTGCCCATTGCCTGGATCACTTGCAGCGAAGCAAAATTTTCTGAAGCGATCAGTTCAATGCCATTGCGTTGGCGTTCGAGTTCCTTCTGAATGAGGTCGAATATTACGGTATCTCTTTGCATGCGGCAAACCTACGAAAAACCACTTAAATAGATCGTCAGTACAAATGTCACCAGCATCAATTGCAGTCTGCGTTATTCTATTTTCAATCTTTTCACCAAGCTTAATATATGTTGTAAATGCTTTCGCAATACTAAATTTCTAATTACTTCATATTTTCCTATATTCACATCCTTTTTTGAGAATAAGCCAGCCACTAAACTCAAATGCCAATGAAGGCGATAATACCGGTAGCAGGAGCAGGTACGAAACTGCGGCCACATACATACACACAACCGAAAGCGCTCATTCCTCTTGCAGGAAAAACAATACTTAGTATCAACATCGATCAGATGCATGAAGGCGGCATCAACGATTTTGTTTTTATTGTCGGTTATCTTGGTGAAAAAATCCAGGATTATGTAAATAATAAATATCCGCAGCTCAATTGTCATTTTGTGCATCAAAATGTGAGACAGGGAACTGGTCACGCAATCAATCTCACTAAACAAATAATTGGAGATGATGAAGTATTCATCGCACTCGGGGATACAATTTGTGAATATGATATTAAAGAAGTGCTGAATTCCCCATATTCGATGCTGGGCGTAAAGAAAGTAGACGACCCGCGCAATTTCGGTGTGGCTGAAATAGATGAAACGGGTTTTATCGGCAGGGTAGTGGAAAAGCCATCAATCCCAAAATCAAATATGGCGCTGGTAGGATTATACAAGGTGAAAGAAACTCCATTCCTGTTTAATTGCCTCGAAAATATCATTACAAATGATATTAAAAGCTATAATGAATTTAACCTTACTGATGCATTGGAATGCATGATACAAAGTGGAGCAAAATTCAAATCCTTTAAAGTTCAAAATTGGTTTGATTGTGGTAAAAAAGAAACTTTACTGCAATCGAACGCGATCCTTTTAAAAAAATTCGGCGGTGCAATCTCTGAACCACACTCTTTTGATAATACCATCATCATTCCACCCGTGAGTATCGCAGAAGGCTGTGATATTCGCAACTCTATCATCGGCCCAAATGTGGCAATGGGCGAAAACACTATCGTAAATTTTTCCATCATTAAAGACTCTATCATCGGATCTTTTTCTAAATTATATGATGTTGTACTCGATGATTCACTTATTGGTAGCGATACCGAGATCAAGGGTGAAACGAGGTCGCTGAACATAGGTGACAATACAGAAATCGACCTCGGCTAATACATTCCAAACAATTCTGCCATATAGAAACTGCATCTAAATACCATTTCTAAATTGAATTTTCCAGACAATAATCGTATCTGCAAACTCTTTAATATTACTTATCCCATTGTACAGGCTGGGATGATATGGGCAAGTGGTTGGAAGCTTGCAAGCGCCGTTAGCAACGCTGGAGGACTCGGGCTAATCGGGAGCGGAAGTATGTATCCACAGGTATTGCAAGAGCATATCAGGAAATGTAAACAAGCTACATCCGCGCCTTTCGGAGTAAATGTGCCATTGATTTATCCTGATGTCGATAAGCATATGGAGATCATTATCCAGGAAAAAGTGCCGATCGTATTTACCTCAGCAGGTAACCCCAATACCTGGACTCAACTGTTAAAGCAGCAAGGCATTATTGTAGCTCATGTAATAAGCAGTAGCAAGTTTGCGTTTAAGGCGCAGGAATCTGGCTGTGATGCCGTAGTTGCCGAAGGTTTTGAAGCCGGTGGGCATAACGGCAGGGAGGAAACGACCTCTATGGTTCTTATTCCATCAGTGACTAAAGCTGTTGAGGTACCTGTGATTGCCGCCGGGGGAATTGCCACGGGCCGACAAATGCTTGCTGCTATGATTCTTGGTGCTGAAGGAGTGCAGGTCGGAACACGTTTCGTTGCAAGTACAGAAGCTTCTTCACACCTGGCATTTAAAGAAAAAGTAATAGCGTTAGGCGAAGGAGATACGCTCTTAACCTTAAAACAGTTAATGCCGGTACGGCTTGTAAGGAACACATTTTTTAATAAGATACAGGAGGCAGAAATTAAGGGAGTAGATAAAGCACAGCTTGCACAATTACTTGGTAGGGGCCGTGCAAAGAAAGGGATGTTCGAAGGGGATTTAGATGAAGGTGAACTTGAAATCGGACAAGTGTCAGCGATGGTTGACAGAATTGCCCCTGCAGCTGAAATACTGAATCAAATTATAGACGAGTTTAATAAAGCCTTGCTGGCTCCGCTGAGATAATATTGAGTATCTTCGCATAATTTTTCCAATTAACAGATAAACCACTGTAACCAAATGTATTACACCAATATGCGAGCCGTGAAGAACAAATTGTTCTTGCCCCTGGTGTTACTATTGGCTTCGCTTTTTTTGTTTACATCGCTTACGTTTGCACAGCCTCCGGTAAATGGAGGTGATGCTCCCGCCATAGATCCTGCGCAGGTTTTAAAAGACGCTTCACCTTCTGATCTCCAGCGATACCTTCGGGATGGTAATCAAAGTAAGGCAGGGATCGACCTGAATAGTAAGAACCTCAATACCTTAAAGAACGATGGAAAAATAAGCAGGGACAGTAATCAAAGAGATGATTACAGGACCAGGCTCTATGATCCTGAAATGGTGTATGGCTCTCATCTTTTTCGGGATAAGGCGATCATGGAATTAGCAGAACTTTCCACTCCTCCACTGGATTATCCTATTGGAGTGGGTGATCAAATAATTGTTTCCTTATGGGGAGGAGCCGATACTGAATTAAGTTATATTGTAGCAAGAGACGGTTCCATATTTCCTCAGGGCCTGGGAAAAATCACCGTCCAGGGATTAACTTATGAAACGGCACGATCAGTGATTCATGATCGATTCAGACGCGTAGTACCGCCTTCTACAAACATTGCAGTAAGCCTCGGTCAGCCAAGAAGTATAGTTGTAAATGTAACCGGCGAAGTAAATGATGCAGGACCTGTAGTCGTTTCTGCTTTTACTAACGCATTGAATGTAGTGGCTCTTGCAGGTGGAGTTAACCAGTTTGGAAACCTCCGTGGCATTTATATCAAACGGAATGGCCGTTTGATTGACTCGGTTGATGTTTACAAATATCTCACACAAGGTGATTTTGGCAAACACCGTTACCTGGATAATAATGATAATGTTATAGTAAGCTTTTATGATAAAAAAGTGTTGGCATCCGGTCAATTCAGGAGACCAATGTATTACCAGTTAAAAAAGGAAGAAGGCTTTAGAGATTTATTAAAGTATTCCGGTGGACTTCTTGCTGATGCATACAGGTCATCAGCAGTGATTATCCGCAATGTCGAGGAAAAGCAAACGATCAAAAACGTAAACCTCAACGTAATTGGCTTGAAAGCTAATGGAATTTTGATAGATGAAGAATTATATGACGGCGATGTAGTTGTCGTAAACCAGATAAATCCCGGATTGAGTAATAAAGTAATAGTGAAAGGTGAGGTGGCCTATCCAAACGTTTATGAACTGCGCAAAGGCGACAGGCTTTTTGATATCATTAACCGGGCGGGTGGTATAACTCCTTTTGCATTTGTGGAGCGTGCATACATTTATAAAGGTGCCGGTGATTCTGCGAATAATATCCGTTCTGAAAAAATTGATGTCAACCTCTCTGATCTTAATAAGAATATTGTAAGCAGCCAGAATATTCCTATAGGCCCCAATGATATTATTGAGATTTTCAATAAGTTCCAGTTTTCAGATAAGCAATTTGTAAGTATTGAAGGTGAGGTTCGTTCTCCCAAATCCATACAATTGTATGGAGGCATGACCTTGAAAGACCTCATTTACCTTGCAAATGGTATTAAGCCTTCAGCCGAATTCGGCAAAGTTGAAGTTACCAGTATCGTAAATATTGATCCAACTCAGAATTCACTTAAACCCACAAAGACAGTAGTAACTACCTATAATGTGATGCCAAATCTTGAGCTTGATTCAATTTCTGAAAAGGTATTTATTAAACCCTATGACCAGGTATATGTGAGAAAAAATCCGGACTTTGAACTTCAGCAGAATATAACACTTGAAGGCTTGATAAAATATCCAGGGCCCTATGCACGTTTAAATAAGAATGAGCGACTTTCATCCTATATTGATCGTGCCGGTGGAGTAAATGAAAATGCGAATATTGGGGGAACCATGCTTTTGAGAAGAAAAAATGCCGGGACAAGAAACGCTTTTGCAAGAATCAATGAAACAACATATACAAGAGATTCGATGGGAAAAATTATTGATAGTATCGTTGGCAAACCCGAAGATGCAATTAGTATTGATCTTTATAATGCTTTGAAATATAAAAATTCAAAGTATGACCTTGTTTTACAGGATGGCGATGTCATTTTTGTGCCGGAAGTAAATCCCGTAGTTACAATAAGGGGTGCAGTACAAGCCCAGCTGAAGATTTATTTTGATAAAGAGCATACTAATTTATCCTATTATATTGATAAAGCAGGTGGATTAGGTATACGGCCATGGCGCAAAAGGATCTATGTGACTTATCCAAATGGAAGAAGTTCGAGAACAAAAACATTCTTGTTTTTCCATTTCTTTCCAAAAGTAGAAGAAGGCTCAACGATTTTTGTGCCTTACAAACCAGAAGGCAAAGGATTTTCAGATTTTGCCGGGCAGTTGTTAATATCAGCAGTGCCTATAATTGCTGCTGCCATTATAGCTAAAAACTTATAACAAAAATCTTTAGATTGACAACGTCAGAGCTTACACGACAGATTTTTTTGAGATTAAAAAAATTTAAATTCCTCATAATGGTTGGTGCACTCGCTGTGGGCGCTTTCCTTGCCATGTATGCCCGAAAATCTCCGGCATTATTTACCGCAAAAGCTACAGTGTTCCCATTGAATAGCACACAGGATAATAGTTCTGCGGCATCAAGCCTGATCACAGCATTAGGTTATGGTGGAGAATCTTCAAAAAGTTTTAGTGACGACGCATCTATCAATATTGTAGCCTTGGCAAACAGCCGTACTACACGGGAAGCTGTGGCATTAAAAGTTATTCCTTCATTGGGAAATAAGACAATCGCACAACTGCTGATGGAAGATGCAAACAATCACAAAGGTTGGTTCGAAAAAGACATTGCTAAAATTCACGACAAGGATATTCTATTAGTATGGGCATCTAATGTCCTGAAAATGGGCCTTTCGGCAAATATTGATAAAACCGGTATTCTGAATATTAGTTTCACTTCAAGAAATACCGATCTTATCCGCATCATTACTGAAACATTTATCGAAAAGATAAGCCAGTTTTATATTGACCTGAAAAGTGAAAAGGCAAAACGCGATTATTTATTTGCTTCCGCTAAAGTTGATTCACTGAGAACAGTTATGCATTCAAAAGACAGGCAGTTGGTTAGAATGGATAAAACAACTTTGTTTACCGACAGGTCGAGACTTGAATTCCAGGTACCTACCGAAAATCTATTCAAAGAGAAAGCACTCATCCAAAGTCAGTACACACAGGCAGTAAATAACAGGGAGAATTCTGCTTACCGTTTGCAAAAAGCAACCCCGGTTATTAAAACGCTCGACAGACCAGCGCCTCCCTATGATATGAAGAAAAAATCAACCATGATTTATGGCTTCATCGGTTTTGTGGTAGGTGGATTATTATTTACAGCCTTATTTATAGTTGGTGTACTCTGGAAATATATCAACACCGAGGCATCCAGGGCTATAATGGGAACAAATACAACTACAACAACAGTTGAAAATTCCGTCATCATTTCTACAACTGTTTAATATTTTCAGTCGATAAGGCTAAACGAACAGTCAAAGTTCACCTGCTTATGGCGGCCTGGTTTATTTTTCGGCAAAAATAAAAATTTCAAGCTGGTAATTTTAGCTTAATAAATTTTTTAAGCTTTCCTGAATAGCCATTTTCCAACTTCTCTTAATGTTACTTTTTTACCATACATCAGTATACCTGTGCGATAGATCTTTGCTGCAAGCCAGGTAGTGAGTAAGAAGCCTGCAACCAGTGAGACCATAGAAAGAGCAAGTTGGTAAACAGGTACACCTTCTGAAGGGATCCTTGCCATCATAACAATCGATGAAGAGAATGGAATTATACTTGCCCATACGGCCATTGGCGAATCAGGTCTGCCCGCGGCTGAGGCCATAATTACAAATGATAAAATAATCGGCATGGTGATCGGTAGCATTAAAGCCTGTGCTTCCTGCGGATCTTCATTTACGAGACTACCCACAGCCGCAAATAATGCGGCATAAAAAAGATAACCACCGATAAAATAAAAAAGGAAGCATGGAATGATGAGCCCCCAATTAGCACTGGCAAGTGTAGATTGCGCGCTTAGTATTCCAATTGCCACCGATGCATCCTGGTTTGCCCCCATCGATGTGTTTGCCTGGCTTGCTTGTTGAATGGTTTCCGGGTTTAGAAATGTAGTTGCCATAGTTGATAAAATAAGGATTAGCACAAGCCAGATAAGCAATTGCGTTAAACCAACACCAGCAATACCGATGATCTTTCCCATCATCAATTGGAACGGCTTCACAGAACTAATGATAACTTCAGCAATACGGTTCGTCTTTTCTTCCATAACCCCGCGCATAACAGCGGCTCCGTAAATGAATAATGTTATGTAAATAAGGATGCCACTTCCAAAACCAATCCCATAGGCAAGACCGGCATTGGATTGCTGAATGGTGTCGCCCTTCTTTATTTGTGGTGCCCAGTTGTAAAGTTTTTCTTCCTTGATATTATTAATGGAGTCCAGGATCTTTTTGTCAATATTGTTTTCAAGCAAAGCCCGGTTCCTGATTGCTGCATTGATCTGATCCCTGATTTTATCTTCGGCGACTAGCCCAAGCTGTTTATCAGATGTAATGATTACAGATTGATCCGGCGAATCAAAATCTTTAGGAATATCCAGGTAAGCACTATATCCTTTCTGAGCATAATTTTTTTCGTTTACTCCTTCGGGAAATTCAAATTTTAAGATCTCATCACTTTTAAAACTGTTTTTGAAAATGCCATTACTATCATGGACTGCAATAGTATTTTTATCCTCACTCTTCATAGACAGGTAAGTGGAAGCAACGATGAAACCCACAAAGAAGAGTGGTAGAAGTATTGTAGATAGGATAAAAGTCTTATTCCTCACCCTCGTGCTATAT
>JBKJPO010000507.1:0-3182 GCA_046595095.1 Chitinophagaceae bacterium | reverse complement strand
TTCTTGTTTCTAGTTACTCGTTACTGCCTACTGGTTCTTGTTTCTTATAATTAGTTCGATTTATAACAGGCGTAACTGGCTTTTTAGCCCCGCACTAACTACAATCAAGGCTTTGGAATAATTAGGTATGCGGATGCGCTGTTCAAGGATCTGTGTCGCTTTGGTGCGACATATTTTTTTGAATAATGATTGGTAATATTTATAAGCTACATAAACCCCAAACCTTGCCTTCACTGGTAATTGGCTAATCCCTTTGTATGCTGCGGCAAAATCTGCACTAATGTCGTTCTCAATTTCAGCTTTCATCCTGAAAGTGAAATTATTAAAATCAACTTTTGGAAAGTAGGTTCGGTTTAATTGCTGATAATCCGCTTTTACATCACGAAGGAAATTTACTTTCTGAAAAGCCGCGCCTAATGATTGGGCTGATGGCTTTAGACGGTTATACATTGCCTCATCCTTTTCGCAGAAAATATACAGGCACATCAAGCCAACTACCTCCGCACTGCCATAAATATATTCTTTGTAACCAGCTGTATCATACACTGTACGGTCGAGGTCACATTCCATGCTTTTGAAAAAAGAATCAATCAAATCAAGGCTAATGTTGTATTCGTTGACTGTCATCTGGAAGCTGTGCAAAATTGGATTCAAGCTAATGCCCCGTTCGATGGATAAAAAGGTCTGCTCTTTGAACTCACTTAGTAATTGCCGGTTATGTTGCGAGTGAAAGGTATCAACAATCTCGTCTGCAAAGCGGACAAAGCCGTAGATATTGAAGATCGGTGCCCGAAGATCCCGGTGCAAAAGCCTGATGGCACTACAAAACGAGGTGCTATAACGTTCAGTGGTGATCCTGCTGCATTGTTGGCTTACCTGGTGAAATAATTCCATCATAATCTCTCAATATGATTTAATTGATTAATATACGTAAACCTACTGTAACATTTCAAAATTGAGCCAATACTTATTTTCATGCTAATCGCAAATTATGCTTATTAATAATATTTCTGAACAAGTTCTGCTGCAACTTCTCCACTTATGAGTGAAGGTGGTACGCCTGGTCCGGGTGCAGTTAATTGCCCGGCAAAAAAAAGATTCTTCACTTTCCTGCTTCGCATCGATGGTTTTAATATTGCTGTTTGCCTTAGCGTATTAGCAAGCCCATATGCATTTCCTTTGAATGCATTATAGTCATTTACGAAATCTTTGAGCGCATAGCTTTTGAAAACAATAACAGAATTCCTGATCTCCTGCCCCGAATATTTTTCAAAGCGTGTGACTATCTTTTCAAAATATTTTTTCCTGAGTTGATCATCGTCACCTGTTAAACCAGCTGCGACAGGAATCAGGAAAAAAAGGTTTTCGCAACCTTCCGGAGCGGTGAGTTGATCGCTTACAGAAGGAGTACATAAATAAAAGAGCGGTTCATCCGGCCATTGAGGTTGAGTGTAGAGTGCTGCTCCATGCGCTTCAAAATCCACGTCAAAGAACAAAGTATGATGTCTTACTCCATCAAGCTTTTTATCCAGCCCCACATAAAAAAGCAAACAACCCGGGGCCATTACCCGATTATTCCAATAGTCTGCAGAATACTGCCTTAAACGCTCTGGCAATAACTTTTGTTCAATAAAATAATAATCTGCAGCTCCGATAACTGCATCAGCCGGGATTATTCCTTTCCTGGAAATACCGTTTTCATTTATTAAAGCAGTTACACCGGTTGCCAGGTTATTAGAATACTCAATTTCGATAGCTACCACATCAGCGGTAAAAATAAATTTTACCCCAAGAGATTTTGCAAGTTCGTACATGCCCTGTACAACAGCGTACATGCCACCTCGTGGATACCAAGTGCCCAACTTCACATCTGCATAGTTCATTAGGCTGTAAAGTGCAGGAATATGTTCTGCCAGAGCACCAAGGAAGAGTACTGGAAATTCCATCAACTGTTGCAATTTCCGGTGTGCGAAATATTTACTAACATGATTTTTCATTGACGAAAAAACATCAAGGCGTATTAAAGCCTTCAACAATCCCGGATCAATGAATTCGCCAATCGATAGGCCAGGTTTGAAAACCAGTTTTTTTATTCCAACATCATACTTGTATTTAGCTTCCTCCATGAATGCATCAAGCTGCTTTGCAGCTCCGGCTTCCATGGATTCGAACAAATCCTTTAATTTCTCATAATTCGCGGGGATATCTACGTTAGCATCTTCCCAGCAAACACAGTAAGAGGGGTCCAGGCGTTGCAAAAGATAATAGTCTGCGGGCGATTTTCCAAACTGAGCGAAGTAACGTTCAAACACATCCGGCATCCAATACCAACTAGGGCCCATGTCGAATAAAAATCCATCCAGTTCCAATTGTCGTGCACGTCCACCGGGTGTCGCATGCTTTTCAACAACAGTTACTTCCCATCCAGCTTTTGCCATAAAACTCGCTGCAGATAACCCGGCAAAGCCACTCCCTATGATGACAACTTTTTTCATTTCGCTTTTTTCAAATAGGCAAGTGAGGAGTAGTGGCAGTGGGCAGTGGCAGTAGGCAGTGGCAGTAGCAGTAAGCGGCATGCTCAGTACTAAAACTTGTAGCTCCTGCCTACTGCCACTGCCTACTGCCACTGCCTACTGCCTACTGCTACTGACTACCGCCTACTGCCACCGCCTACTGCCACCGCCTACTGCTACTCAAACTAATATCTCGAAATCTGCTCTTTCAACAGCTTCCTGGCAAAATGAATCCTACTCTTAATTGTTCCTAATGGTTCCCGAAGCAAATTAGCGATTTCATGATACTTGAAACCATCAAAATACAACATGAACGGGTTGCGAAAAATAGCGGGGAGATTATATACTGCCTGGAGGATTTCCTTGACCTTTAAATTACTTTCAGCTGCATTAACTGTGCTGTATTGGTTGTAATTCAGTAAAAATTCATTAGAGGAATTGTCGAAAATCACGGATTGCCTGGCATTCTTCCTGTAATTATTGATGAATATATTACGCATGATTGTGTAGAGCCATGCTTTTATATTGGTCCCAACATTATATTTCTCTTTGTTGGCAAGAGCCCTGAACAAGGTTTCCTGTAACAAATCCTTTGCAGTTTCCTGGTCGCGAGTGAGCGTTACTGCAAATGGTTTGAGGAAGTCTGCATTAATTAATAATAAGTTGTCA
>JBKJPO010000502.1:0-12889 GCA_046595095.1 Chitinophagaceae bacterium | reverse complement strand
GAAAAACCAGAAACGAAAAATGAGAAACGAAAAACGAGAAACCATTATTTGGATATACTCTGATCAACATACGCCGAAATCCACCCGACCTGTCCGTTCTTAACAAGGTAAAATTGTTTCTTTTCATAGATACCTTCAAACTGTCGCATAATTCTGAGCAACAAACCGGTACCGGCCAGCAATGAACGCTGGTCAAAAACCTGGTGCACACGTTTCACTTCTTTTGCGATAGCTTCTTTATCCAATGATTGGTCTACAAGATTTTTAGTGATCGCAGAATCTGAGAATCCGGTTTGTTGCACCACCAGTTTCTCGCTGAATTTCACTACCTCATCATAAGTCACGGGAACCACTGAATTTTCAATCAGTTCAGGAAACATAAGGGTTGCCACCGACCAGGCAATACCGCCACTAAAGGCAATATTATCACTCATGTTATATGCCCCGCTCACGTTTACTGCATAGATGATTTCCGTATTTGGATCACCAGATAGTACCCGGTAAAGCTGCCGGTTATAATTTGCAATAGTCTTATCCTCATCAAGGCGTTTATCCGTAGCGTTAGCAACAGTCTTTGTGCCCCAGGTCAACTGAAAAAGTTTCAATTCTTTTGTATTTCCATTAGGAAAATATCCCCCTTTTGTATTTCCACTGCCAATGTCGATCAGGAAAGTGGAATACCGCCTTGATTCGGGAACTATCCCGAGGTGTGATAATCTTGCTTCCTGTAAAGCATCTATCGTTTCTACCTGCCGGTCTGGAGAGCTGGTTCTCAAACGAAAAGAATCAATTAGATTATTTATCCATGAAGTTTTGTTTTCTTTCTCAGCTGAGGATTTTACCCCGCTACTGATTACTGTAAATATCTTATCAGCAGGAATATCATATTTTTTTGAAGCTGTGTTGTATAATTCCAGGAAACCATTTAATGTGGCATTGAAGGTGGGTTGCGAGAAACTGATAAAATCCGTATTAATTGAAGTATCCCTTAAGATATTAAGGGTTCCGCTTTTCTGGGCATTTTTGCCCATTTCCAAGATGCTCATCTTAACACCTTTCGACCCAACCTCAATCCCGGCATATACAAGAGATCCTTTGAATTTGAGTTTGAAAGCATTTTGTGCCTCTATTGAACCGACGGTTACACAGATCAAAAAGCAGGCTAAGAAAATAGTTTTGGGAGAAGCGCTCAGCATTATTTGTATAGTTTTTTTAAAAATACTTCAATAAAGCCGCTACTTGTAGCCTGTAAGGGTATTGTGAAAAAAATGTGATGAAAATAGAGAGTTAAAAAGCATTAATCTTTACTAAAAATCAATCGAAGAAGATTGGGAAGAAACTTTTCAGTAAAATGTAAATTTAATATGCACCAAAATCTTAAAAGTTAAGCGATCGGTTCTCCTCCGCTGCCAACTCTGTTCCTCCACGCTCTGCGAGAAAAAATCCTTGTCCGTATTTATTTGAGCAAGGCTTGATATTCATAAAAAAACCTGATTCAATTTAATGAACCAGGTTTATTTCCATAGGTTAGGTATGTATTCTTGTTGTTTGGAGTTGTTATAGTTTGGACTTAATAACGACCATCTTTTTTATCTTTTGAACGTCCTATCACATATCCACCACCTGCGCCAATAACTCCACCGATTACGGCACCTTTCACTTTGTTTTTACTTATGATCGCACCAGTTACCGCACCACCTACACCGCCGATTACTGCTCCTTTTGCCGCCTTACTCCAACCTCTTCTCCTGGTAGCTACCGGTGCCTGGGCAGTTGAATTAGAAGTATTAGAATTGCCTGAATAAGTTCTGTTTTGTGAACGTCTTGCAGTGCTTCTTCTAGGAGTGCTATTATTAGAATTATTATTATTTCTAACTGCAGGTTGATTATCCTCTACTTTACCCATTGCATCTGCTGCAATCATCCCGGCATGTTCGGCAAGAACTTCATTACTATACATTGCGCGATCCGTAACGCCTACAAGCTGTGGATCAGTTTTTAAATCAGCATTTGAGTTTCTGTCACAAGCCACGAAAACCGAGGCGATTGCTATGCTTAGAAAAATCTTTTTCATAATAAATGTTTTTTAGTGTGATTCATTTTTATTGAGAGCTAGTTAAGATCTATTTAAATTGTTTGTACCCAGTATAAAGAGAAAACTGTGCCACGATTTATTGACACTAGGTAACACATTGATCTTCAGTGTGTATTCTGCAGAACTTTACCATTTCTTTCGGGAGTTAGAGGCTAGACTTTTGCCTTTGTTTTTAAAATTCATAGATGGAATTCTAATGCGACAAGAGGACTGATTTTTTGGAGATGAAAATCATTTAAGTTCTAATGGAAAGCCAGGATAACTAAAAATATTAGTACCATTACTAAATTTTATAGTAATTTAGTTTTTAAATAATTACAGGTATGCAATACTCAATTCATAGATCGGTTGCTCACCTGGATATGGATGCTTTTTTTGTGAATGTGGAATGTTTAAAAAATCCTCAATTAAAGGGTAAACCCCTGATCGTAGGTGGACTTGGTGACCGTTCAGTCGTATCCGCTTGCAGTTACGAAGCAAGGAGATTTGGTGTTAGGTCTGCTATGCCTGTAAAAATTGCCAGGCGCTTATGTCCTGACTCCCTTGTCGTGCGGGGCGATTTTGAAGATTATAGTAAATACTCAAGACTTGTAACTGAAATTATCGCAGACAAAGTGCCTGTTTATGAAAAAGCCAGTATCGATGAATTTTACATTGACCTAACGGGTATGGATAAGTTTTTTGGATGTATAAAATTCACTTCGGAATTGAGGAAAACGATTACCAGGGAAACGAACCTGCCGATTAGCTTCGGCCTGTCATCCAATAAACTCATCAGCAAGGTTGCCACTGATGAAGCAAAACCAAACGGCCAACTCGAAATTCCTTTTGGTGCCGAAAAGCAATTCCTCGCTCCGCTAAATGTTTCAAAGATTCCAATGGTGGGCAAGCAAACTACGGCATTACTTAAACAGATGGGGGTTGTAACCATCCGTACCCTCAGCGAGATTCCTGTTCACCTGTTGCAAAATCTCTTAGGCAAAAGCGGCATTGAGTTATGGAGAAGAGCTAACGGTATCGACGAATCGCCAATTCAGCCTTACCATGAGCAAAAAAGTATTAGCACAGAAAATACTTTCCAGTCTGATACCATCGATGTGAACTTCTTGCATAGTGAACTTGTGCGCATGACAGAGAAGATCGCATTTGAGTTGCGTGGCCAGAACAAACTCTCAGGCTGTATAACAGTAAAAGTTCGTTACTCAAATTTTGATACCATTACCCGCCAAGAAGTAATTCCATATAATTCTTCGGATCATTACCTGCTAAAAAAAGCAAAAGAACTTTTTGACAAAGTTTTTGACCGCAGGTTACTTGTTAGGCTTCTGGGTGTGCGACTCACACATCTTATTCCAGGAAATTACCAGATTGATCTTTTTGAAGATGCTGTTGAGACTATAAATCTTTACCAGGCAATTGATAGTATCAAACATAGATTTGGAAGTGGTATCCTAATGCGTGGGCGAGCGCATACTGGTGTGTTGAAAAAAGAATTGGCAATGGCCCGAGATATTTATTACAGGTAAGGATAAACGCATTATTGTGCACTCCCTCTTTGTTGTTCATTTTTAACACATAATGCACAAAGTTTTTACACGGGGCAAAATAAAAACCAGGAGAAACATCATCAATTAATTCCAATGTATCTCAACTGCAAAACATATTTCAGCTACCGTTACGGCACTTTTAAAACAGAAGAGCTGGTAAATGAGGCCATTGAAAAAGGCGCATCTGCGATGGCCCTGACTAATATTAATAACACAGCTGATCTCTGGGATTTTATTGAATTCTGTAACCAGCAACAAATAAAACCGATTGCTGGCGTTGAAGTCCGCAATGAAGATGAACTGCTGTATATACTGCTTGCCAGGAATAATGGTGGACTTCTTCAGATCAATCATTTTCTTTCCATGCACTTGCAGGAAAAGAAACCATTTCCCCCGGATATGCATTTTAGTAATGATGTTTTTACAATTCATCCATTCGGTACCCGTGATCCGCGCAGTCTGTCACAAAATGAATTTATTGGTGTTCAGCCTTCGGAAATTAATAAATTGTTTGGCAGATATGCTCATGAGTTCCAACATAAATATGTGATCCGGCAACCCGTCACGTATCAGGATAAAGCACATTATAATCTTCATCGCCTGATGAGGGCGATTGACAGGAATATTTTACTCAGCAAACAAACTGCTGCGCAGATTGCAGGCCCCAAAGAAACTTTTCTTTCCCCATCAAACCTGTTGGAATCTTTTAAACAATATCCAGCTCTTGTAACTAATACCTTACAGCTAATCGAAGCCTGTAATATCAATATTGAGTTACACAAGGATAAGAATAAAGAAATTTTCTCAGCTTCAAAAGAAGATGACCGGAAGTTATTAGAGAAATTAGCGCTTGATGGAATGGTGCAACGATATGGCAAATATCCTGTCATGAGAAAAGGCCCGGGTTGTACTGATCCCGGAGAAAGAGTAAGAAAAGAATTGCGGATAATCAATGAACTTGGATTCAATTCTTATTTCCTGATCACCTGGGACATCATCCGTTATGCACAGAACAGGGGATTCTATTATGTAGGCAGGGGGAGTGGTGCAAATAGTATTGTTGCATATTGTCTTGGTATAACAGACGTGAACCCAATCGAGCTGGATCTATACTTTGAACGTTTTTTAAATCCATATCGTGCTACTCCACCAGACTTTGACATAGACTTTAGCTGGAAGGATCGGGATGAAGTGATCGATTATGTTTTTAAAAGATATGGTAAAGACCATGTCGCATTATTAGGGATGTATTCCACTTTCCAGTACAATGCCATTATACGTGAACTGGGAAAAGTATTTGGATTACCAAAATCGGAGATCGATGCGCTGGCAAATAATCAGCGGCAGCACATGAAAGAAGATAAGATTCAGCGCTACATTATGCAGTATGGAAAGATGATGCAGAATTTTCCAAATCATCATAGCATTCATCCCGGTGGAATGTTGATCAGTGAAAAACCGATCTACCAGTACTGCGCTGTAGTAATGCCGCCCAAAGGTTTTGCAACGGCGCAGGCCGATATGTTTGTTGCAGAAAAGATCGGGTTGTTTAAGCTGGATATACTTAGCCAGCGTGGGCTTGGACATATCAAAGAAGCGATAAGGCTAATCCGTCAAAACCGCCAGGTAAGTATTGATATTCACGATATCGAACGATTTAAAAAAGACAGAAAAGTTGCAGACCAGATCCGCAGGGCAGATACCATCGGCTGTTTTTATATTGAAAGTCCCGGGATGCGTCAATTACTAAAAAAACTTGAATGCGATGATTACATAACTCTTGTTGCTGCCAGTTCCATCATCAGGCCAGGCGTATCTAAAAGTGGGATGATGCGGGAATATATTTATCGCTATCACAACCCGGGAAAGTTCGAATACCTGCATCCTAAGATGAAAGAACTTCTCGAAGAAACCTATGGTGTAATGGTGTACCAGGAAGATGTAATAAAAGTGGCTCATCATTTTGCCGGCCTCGATATGGGAGAAGCCGATATTCTGCGCCGGGCGATGAGTGGTAAATACAGGGGAAATAAGGAAATGGTACGCATCCGCGAAAAGTTTTTTGATAACTGCAAAAATCTAGGACACGCGGATGAAGTAAGCAAAGAAGTCTGGCGGCAGATTGAAAGCTTTGGTGGTTATTCTTTTTCCAAAGCACATTCGGCAAGTTTCGCTGTTGAGAGTTACCAGAGCCTTTTTCTCAAGACTTATTATCCTGCAGAATTTATGGTTGCTGTCATTAATAATTTCGGAGGGTTTTATAATACTGAATTATATTTTCACGAGCTCCGGCGTGCCGGTGCCAGGCTGCATGCTCCATGTGTAAACGAAAGCGAACAATACACAAGTATCAAAGGAAAAGATGTACATGTTGGATTTGTACATATTCAAAACCTGGAAGAGGAAAGCATTCGCAAAATGCTGGATGAAAAACAAGCGCATGGGAGTTATCTTCACCTGCAGGATTTTATTGAACGCAGTTGCCTCGGTATTGAACAGGTAAACTTACTGATACGCGTAGGTGCTTTCCGTTTTACAGGGAAAAATAAAAAACAGTTGCTCTGGGAAGCAAATTTTTTGCAGAAAAAAAATAAGCAACACATTCCTGCAGGCAAATCCATGTTTGAAGAGCCACCCATGGTTTTTCATTTGCCCGAACTTACCCAGCATCCGCTGGAAGATGCAGAAGATGAAATTGAGATACTTGGCTTCGCACTATGTAATGTTTGGGAATTAGCAGATACAGATCTTGGTCTTTATACGCCTGCATCAGTTCTTAATAAATTTGTAGGAAGGGAAATCACTTCGATTGGTTATTATGTAACCACCAAGCCCGTGTGGACCGTAAAAAACCAGCTGATGCATTTCGCCACATTCCTTGATCAGCATGGGAATTGGCTCGACTCCGTCCATTTCCCTGATGTTGTGGAAAGATGCCCGTTAACAGGAAGGGGCTTCTATGCATTAACCGGAATTGTTATTGAAGAGTTTGGCGTTTACTCGATTGAAGTAAAATATTTGAAGAAGGTTGGTTTGAAGATTGGAAAAGAGGAGTGAAAAAAATGGCCGTCATTGAGCAATGGAGATTGCTTCGATCCGCTCGCAATGACAGTGCAAAATTTTTGTGAAATGAATGATCGTCATTGCGAAAAGAAACCCGGGGCCCGAGGGTTTCGACGCGGCAATCCCCATAATCCAACAAGAACACCAATGGAGATTGCTTCGCTCCGCCTGCAATGACAGAGGAGAGTACATGGTAAAATAAATTTTCCCATTTCAAAAAAATCTCAAATCTTTGCACGCACAATTTACCGAATATGAAGTTCTGATTAAGCTTTGGCTAATGCTAAAGCATCCACCCTGGATAGACGCATCATTGCGGCCTATTATTTTATTTAATCAATAAAACAGAACTCATGTTTTCACAACGGAGCCGTACACGCTCAATTTCAATATTTCGTTTATTCATCGATGCGGTAAAAGGCAAACCCCAGGATTTTACTGAAGGCAGCATCGACAGAGCCATTTTTTTACTGGCGGTTCCTATGATACTGGAGATGGCAATGGAATCTTTATTTGCTGTAGTCGATGTCTTTTTTGTAAGCAGGTTAGGGGCAAATGCAATAACCACCATCGGGCTTACCGAGCTCGTGCTTACACTGGTTTATACGCTTGCAATCGGGATCAGTATTTCTGCCACAGCATTGGTTGCGCGAAGAACAGGGGAAAAAAATCATGATGCAGCAGCACACGCCGGAGTACAGACGATTTATATTGGAATCGGAATTTCCCTGCTCATTTCAATCGTTGGTTTTTTTTATTCAGATGATATACTCGCACTTATGGGTGCCGAGGAAGGCGTGATCAGGGAAGGACGCAATTACATCAGGATAATGCTTTGTGGTAATTCAGTAATCTTTCTCCTGTTTCTTATTAATGGCGTATTCCGTGGCGTGGGAAATGCCGCTATCGCGATGCGTTCGCTCTGGATTGCAAATGGCATCAATATAATTCTTTGTCCAACATTTATTCTCGGGCTCGGTCCATTTCCTGAACTCGGGCTAACAGGTGCTGCAGTTGCTACTACCATTGGCCGTGGCTGTGGTGTTCTCTACCAGCTGTACCACATGGTGAGGGGAAGTAAACTTCTTCCTATGGTGAAGAAGCATTTACTCTTTAGTGGAGAAATCATTGGTAAGATTCTCAAAACTTCAATTGGCGGTACGCTACAATTTTTTATAGCTTCCTGCAGCTGGATTTTTCTGGGAAGATTTATTGCTGAATTTGGTACCGAGGCGATGAGCGGACAAACAATCGCGATACGAATCATCGTCTTCGCCATCCTGCCGGCCTGGGGTATGGCAAATGCAGCAGCTACATTAGTTGGGCAAAACCTTGGTGCAGGCAAACCTGATAGGGCGGAGCAATCTGTATGGCGGGCGGGTTTTCTCAACCTGGTTTTCCTGGGAATAGTTTCAGTCATATTTATTATACTGGCCCCAAATATCATCAGGATTTTTAGCGATGATCCACAGATTATTGCTTACGGCACGGAGAGCCTCCGCTATATTTCCATCGGCTATATCTTTTACGCTTATGGCATGGTGATACCACAGGCATTCAACGGTGCGGGTGATACGCTAACACCAACATTGATAAACCTTTTTGGATTTTGGGGTTTCCAGATTCCTTTGGCATACTTGCTTGCTTTCAAATTTGACCTGGGCCCAACCGGAGTTTTCATGTCAATCCCAATTGCGGAGATAGTGATCGCAATTGCAGGTATCATTATTTTCAAAAAAGGGAAATGGAAAAAGGTAAAGATCTGATTCGCCTTGAAAGCAATGATCAAAAATATTTCGAAGAGTCTTCTCGTTTTTAAACTATAGAACGGTCGAAAGATTATGAATATTAAATTAATTCATTCATTTCATGAGGTTTGCTCATTGCCTGGGCAATAAAAGTTACTGGTAGAAGTTATATGATGGATCTCTAATAATTATCACAAAGCGGCAAATTGAATTTAAATGCCACCTGGAAATACCTCTGAAACTTTTTTTTTGTTTAAGCGTTGGAGAACACCAAGCCCCCCGTCAAAAGGGGGTTTTTTAATTCGGATTATTCACCCCATCAGGATTTGAGCGATTATAGGATAAACCATCCTGCAACAAACTGGCATACCAATCCAACCAGCAAACCCATATATATTTCCTTATTGCTGTGATTACTTACAATCAATCGCGAGGTACAAATAATACCAGTAATAAAAACTGTAATCATTAATGGGATTGCTATGATCGCCTGCGGTTGTGTATAAAGAATTACAAATAATACGCCTGCTAATCCACCGGATCCGATAGCATGCATACTTATCTTGTAATAAATATTGGCTATGAGCGCAACTGAAGATGAAATGAAAACGCCAAACGTGAATGAGACAAGGATTCCCGGTATCCGAAAATCATTTCTGAAAACCAGGTACATCCAGAAAAAAAATATTCCGCTCGCAATGTAGGGTATAATACGTTCCTGTTGTGTTTTTAAAAAAATGGATTTGATGAAGCCAAGCCCTTTTAGAAGTGAAACTACCAGCATGGGAAATACAACCATATTGTTTGCCACGCGAATCAACACCCATAATTTTTCTCTTTTGTCATATCCTGTGAAGAAATAAGTATCAACATACAACAGGTAGGCCACGAAGTAAACCGGGATGAAAAGCGGGTGGAAGATAATTGACAATAACTGGGCGGGTAAACGCAGTAATAAAGGATGCGGTGTATTTGCAGGCCGGATCTTTTCCTGGTAAAAAATTTCTGTACTCATAATTCCTTCCTTAACCGTGCAACCGGGATATTCAATTGTTCACGGTATTTAGCCACCGTACGTCTTGCGATATTGTAGCCTTTTTCCTGCAATAAGTCAGTAAGTTTTTCATCACTTAATGGATGCTTTTTGCTTTCGGCTTCGATGAGGTTGCTGAGGATCTTCTTTACTTCTCTGGTACTTACTTCTTCGCCACTGTCTGTAACAAGACTCTCACTAAAAAAGAATTTCAGCCTGTATGTTCCGAATTCAGTTTGCACAAATTTGCTATTGGCAACCCTGCTCACAGTGGAGATATCAAGGCCTGTACGTTCAGCAATGTCTTTGAGGATCATTGGGCGCATTTCGGTTTCATCACCGGTAAGGAAAAAATCATGCTGGTATTCCATGATGGTTTGCATTGTGCTCAGTAAAGTATGTTGCCGTTGTTTGATCGCATCAATAAACCATTTTGCCGCATCAATCTTTTGTTTAATAAATAAAACTGCTTCCTTCTGGCGCTTATCTTTCTTGGTTCCGCGATCATATTCTTTCAGCATATCCCGGTAACCTTCGCTGATTCTGAGGTCTGGGGCATTCTTTGAATTGAGAGAAAGCTCCAGCTTACCAATATTATTAAGTACAAAAAAATCAGGGATTACATAATTCTCATTCTTATTCATGTCCCCGATATTGCCACCTGGCTTTGGATTGAGTTTAATTATCTGGTTAATCACTTCCTTGATCTGATCATCGGTAAGATTTAAACCCCGCTGAATTTTTTCGTAATGTTTCTTTGTAAATTCTTCAAAATATTTTTCAAGCACTTTCATGGCCATCTCCACTGAAGTGCCTTCCGCGGCTTTCCTATCGAGTTGTAAGAGGAGGCTTTCACGCAGATCCCTGGCGGCAACACCTGGTGGATCAAATTGCTGAATGCGTAAAATTAATTCTTCAATCTCTTTTTCAGGGGCATCGATATTCTGGCGGAAAGCAAGATCATCAGCAATCGCACTTAATTCTCTTCGCAGGTAACCATCGTCATCTATACTTCCAACGATCTGTTCTGCAATTTTTTGTTGACGTTCATCAAGATCCAACATGGTAAGCTGGTCGAGCAGCATCTCATGAAATGATGTTTCAACTTTATGTGGGATGGTCTTCGATTCTTCGAGTTCAGGATAATTATCATCCCTGAGGCGGTAATCACCTACATCGTCATCTCCTTCACTCACATATTCACTGATGTCAATGTTGCCGTATTCATCCTCACTACCATCAAGATCATAATCATCTTCAGGTGTTTCGAATTCTTCTTTTGAATCTTCAAAATTATCCTCATGCCCATCTTCCCCGGTCTCTAATGCCGGATTCTCTTCTAACTCCTCCTTTATTCGCTCTTCTAAATGCGCAGTCGGCACCTGTAACAATTTCATCAACTGAATCTGTTGCGGTGATAATTTTTGCAGTAATTTCTGCTGTAAACTCTGGCTTAACGACATTTTTATTTGTTCTGTGAGTCTGGTTTATACGATGTAAATTTACAATCTGTAATTCAATGATATGAACATTTGGAATAAAATTTGTGGCTTTTTTTTAATTTTTATTTTATTTAGCATAGCCGGGCTTGCACAAAATCAAATACAAATCAATACTGGATTGAGTTTTACCAAGTTACAGATAATCAAACTGCTTCCAAAAGATACTGTAAAGTTTTTTGGATATTTTCCACCAAATGGGAATATTAAGCCCTTACCAGGAAATTTTTATACACAACATTTTGGTTTTCTTTGCAAGAAAGAATTGCAAATGGAGAAAGCAATAAAGGTTCCGGTGCGATTTCGTTTAGGTTCTCTAGAGCAATGCAATTATCTCGAAGGAAAGCGTACCGGGATGGTTTCCCGGTAGAGCTGATTTAATAATTCACTTCAGGTCGTAATGGCTGTAACATTTTGCAAAGCCGCCTGCACAGCCTTTACTATCAATTGTCCTTTCTGAATAATTTGTTCTTCAGTCCAGGTAAGACTAATAGCTGTAGAAATACATCGGCTCATAATACTATCGCTGAGAGGAAAAGCCGGGATAGTTCTGAGGGCATTTTCGATTGCCTCGTGTTGAGGGTTTAGAGTTGAAACATTTTTCAGGTGGTCCCATTTGCGGATATAATGCCAATTATTATCGTACCAATAAAAGTTTCCGGGCATGATGTTTTTCTGCTTCATTTCCTCAACAACTGCCATTGTAATCTCTTCAGTAGGAAGAAACCAGGAAATGAAAGAGCAGCTATCACCATCGGGGTCAGGTATGCGACGGAAGCTAATTTCAGGGATAGCTGATAAGATCTTTTTTAATAATCGATTATTATTTTTTTGGATCTTAAGAAATTGGTCAAGCTTTCGCAACTGCGCTACACCTACTGCTGCATGTAATTCGCTAATCCGGTAGTTGTAGCCGATAAACGGGTGCAGGTCGGCACCACGATCAACACCATTGTGATCATGTCCATGATCGGTGTAGCCATCGCATTTCGTGTATACCTCACTGTTATTTGTCATCACCACACCACCTTCACCGCAGGTAATGATCTTTACAAAATCAAAACTAAAAGTGCCGGCATGCCCGATTGTTCCCAGGTATTTGCCTTTGTATGTTCCGCCTATTGCCTGGCAGGCATCTTCAAGAAGGATCAGGTTATTTTCCTCAGCTATTGTTTTTAGTTCATCAAGTTCGGCCATGCTTCCACACATGTGGACGGGCATAATACATTTTGTTGCAGGAGTTATCGCGGCTTTTACTGCCAATGGGTCAATCGTTAAAGTATCATTTATCTCCACCATCACAGGGATCGCACCCGAGGCCATTACGGATTCAAAACTTGCTACGAAAGTGAAACAAGGCATGATCACTTCATCACCTGCGCCAATACCGAGTGCAGCAAGGGCTGTGGTTAATGCAGAAGTTCCACTGGAAGTAAGGTGCGCATAACCGGTACCAAATTTTTTGCAGATGTCTGTCTCAAGTTCTTTGGCTTTCCAGACACCATTTCTCGCACCATCAAAACCATAGCGCATAAGGATGCCCGTGTCGAGCACGTCATTTACTTCTTTTCTTTCTTCTGGTCCAAAAAATTCAAAGCCTGGCATGGGGTAGATTTTATGTGGCAAAGGTAGAGAAGTATTTATTAATCGCGAATGGGAGGGGATGTACTGTTAGATTGGATCCAGTGGTACCCGGAACAGGACAAAAGCCGGAAGGGATTCAATGTGAATGGCCCCGGGTAAAAACCCGTGGTGAATGTTAGGATTTTGTGTTATAACCCCGAATGGGTTTTAATGTGAATAGCCCCGGGTAAAACCCCGGGTAAATGTAAAGCAGTTTGCGTTACAACCCCGAATGGGGTTTAATGTGAATAGCCCCGGGTAAAACCCGGGGTAAATGTTAG
>JBKJPO010000358.1:0-4117 GCA_046595095.1 Chitinophagaceae bacterium | reverse complement strand
GATTATTTACCTGCAAAGTGAAAGCCGTCTCTTTGAAGAGATGTTTTGTTAGGAAATAATCTTTGGAATAAAAAGTATGAACCTAACGGATACACGTACAGTTATATTTATGGAAATAAACTGGTGACTGAGAATTTTTATTTCCCCATGGCGGGAAGGAATTTTATGGTTGGTGTGAAGGTGGGGATTTAAGAACGTTTAAGAGGTTTAAGAGGTTCAAGAGGTTCAAGAAGAAGGCAAAAGTTCAGGAGGTTATAAAAATTACATGTTCGGATCTCTCTATGGGGTAGGTCTGATGAAGAAAATTTGGGCTACCTAAGAACGTCTTGAATCTCTTGAACCTCTTGAACGCATTAAACCTCTTCTACCCTTGCCAGGCCAACATTCCGCCAGCTAAATTTTTGACATTTTTGAAACCACATTGTTCCAGCACCAGGGCAGCCATCGTACTCCTGTTCCCGCTTCTGCAATAACAGATCAGTTCTTCTTCTTTGAGGTCTTCGATTGCCTCGATCTGCATACTTTGTACCGCACCGATTGGCAAGTGAATTCCGCCTATGTTAAACTCATCCCTTTCATGTTGTTCGCGCACATCGATGAGGTTTAATTGCTCTCCATTATTAAGACGCCACCTCAGTTCTTCTACATTTATATTTGTCATAATTATTATTCTAAAAATCTGGTAGGTTTAATTTCTCTTCTTTCACATTACGCAAACTATCCAACGATGGCATACCGTTAGCTATCCATACATCCATAGTCTGGCCAGGTTGAATAAAGATCGGTGTTCCTTCATCATCCTTGATCTCCGGGTTTTGGCGGTGCACAAAAGCATTTATGGAATCTGTTACATTTCCAATGGAAATTATGCCTGCAAGCGTAATACCTTTTACTTCTAGTAAGGAACGTGCTTCACTTAATGTAAGCCCGATAAGGTTAGGGACCAGGATTTGCTGATTTTCCAGTCCTGACCCGATTATAAGCGTAATCCTGCTTCCCCACTGAACTTTAGTTCCCGGAGCTATCCTTGCCCCATTATACTGTTGTTCTAAGATGGAATTCTTCATGAAATCCGGGCGATAAATTGTATCCCCTAATTTTAAGTGATTACGCTCAAGTAGGTCAAGTGCAAATCTTAAACTAAGCCCTTCAAGCCTTGGCATATCAATAGTTGGTGGAACTGTTCTGCTGATGGTTAAAAATACAGTACGGTTCACTTTCACCGTAGCTTCTGGTTCAGGTAATTGTTTTAATACGATATTCTTCGGCTCCCCATCGAGGTAAATAGAATCCTGGATTTGTACTTCAAACCCTTTCGATTCCAGTATTTTAATTGCTTCTGCTGTTGACTTTCCCTTAACCGCAGGCACAGTGAGATAGGCGCCATGATTAGTAAACCACCCCAATGATAAAAGTAAAATATACCCAAAAAGAAAAAGAATCAGCAACGCTATTAATAAGTTAACCCAAAATGGTCGCCTTGTTATGAATTTAAACACAATAGGAATTATTTCAGTTTATGGTTCTTTAAAACGGGCAAATATCAAATAATAATATTTAACTAAATTCTTACCGGGTTAATTATATGCAAATCATTTCTTCCTGAGAGAGGATTCGATTAATGAAGTGTAAAATTCTTTCAGGGTCCAACCCATGGCCCGCACTTGCTGTGGTACAAGACTCGCTTCGCTCTGGCCCGGTACAGTATTAATTTCAAGCATAAATGGCTGCCCGGATTCTTCCTGGTAAATAAAGTCGATTCTCACCACACCATGGCAATTAAAAATCTGGTAAACCTTAGTAGCTGCTGCCCTGATCTGACCTGCAATATCTTCCGTTATTTCTGCAGGGGTTACTTCCTCACTTTCACCTTTGTATTTAGCTTCAAAGTCGAAAAATTCTTTTTTAGAAATGATCTCGGTAATAGGCAAAGTTGTGATCTTGTCCTTATGTTTAAAGACACCAATAGTTAATTCCCTTCCTTTGATAAACTCCTCCACCAATACCTGCTCATCTTCGTTAAATGCCTTCGCTAATGCTTCAGGCAATTGAATCTTTTCAAAAACCTTACTCATTCCAATACTTGAACCACCATTATTCGGTTTTATAAAAAGAGGGAGTTTTAATTCGGCTAGTATCTTATCAGCTCCTACTGGCTGAGCTTTGAAAATATGCATCGATTTCGCAACATTAATCCCACCAAAAGCAGCTACTGCAACTGTATAACGCTTATTGAAAGTGAGTGCAGAAGTTGCGGCATCACATGAAGTATATGGAATACCAAGCATGTCAAAATAACCTTGCAATTTGCCATCTTCACCGGGAGTGCCATGTATGCCAATCAATACAGCATCAAAAAGTATATGCTTACCATCAAGGGTAAGCGAAAAATCATTTTTATCTGCAACAATTCTCTTTCCTGATGCCGTAGTATGTATCCACCCATCTTGCCGGATATCTATTTTATATAACTCAAACTTTTCATTATCTACATTTGCTTCAATCGTTACTGCAGATAAATATGAAATTTCCGCTTCCCCTGAATACCCGCCAGTAACAAATGCAATCTTTGGTAACATATTTTAGTTTTTAGTCTGTGGTTTTGGGTCTATGGTTTATAGTTTTTTGTTTCTGGTTTCTCGTTTATTGTTTATTGTTGGTTCTGCCTTCACTTCATTGTGAGGAAAAATCCGAGGTACGAGGATTTTGACAAAGCAATCTCCCTAAACATTTCGAGGCTTGCCCTTACTTCATTTATCAACAATAATCTATTGACAAATACCACATACTAATGCCCTCAGCCCCTCGACTAACGTGTTTCCCCTATCCCATCATTTCCTGTATCTAACACCCATTTCCATTTACCATCCTTTTGCTTTTTCCAGATGCTAACATAAGTACCATACAAAACTGTATCTGCCTGTTCCAACTTATAAACTCCATATGTAAAACCCAGGTCAGCGCTTGTTGCTACATCGGAACCTTTTGGCTCCCAGGTAAGGGTAAATGATGAATCATTAACCTGACTCAAAAAGTCTATTGCGTCTGCACCTATAATGGGCATATGATTTGGTCGCAGGAGAATTCCTTCATCTTCAATGTATTCAAGAAAAGCTTTTTTCATTCCTGATTTCCTGCTCAGATTTGAAAATGCAGAATCCGTAGAAATCATCGCTTTTTTAGCTTCACTCATGCTCCCTGCAATCTTTTCATCACAGCCAATAATAATAGTTGTGAAAAGAGCCAGTACCAGGTAAAAGGATTTTCTGGACATGTTCGGGGTTATGATTTAATAAAAAAGCGAAAGTATATAAGGGATACTTTCGCCTATAGCAGGAAATATCACCTGCGTTATTCCCGCTTTCGCGGGTTAAGAACTCATAAATGCATTTTTTCTTTTTTTGCCAGCAAATCCTCCACAGTTTCCCGGTACATCTCATCAGGTATGCAGCAATCAACCGGGCAAACAGCTGCACACTGTGGTTCCTCATGGAAGCCCTGGCATTCGGTGCATTTGTTTGGCGTGATGTAATAGATATCAACGCTTACAGGTGTGTTCCGTTGTTCTGCATCTACTACTGATCCATCAACAAGCACCACCTGCCCTCGTATTGTAGTACCATCGCTCATTGCCCATTCCACACCACCTTCATAAATGGCATTGTTGGGGCATTCTGGTTCACATGCGCCACAATTGATACATTCGTCAGTAATTTTTATAGCCATAATTATTATTTATTTAAAACGTATAATGAAATCCGGATGATCATGAATAAAACTACGGATTGTATATCCAAAAATCAATACCTGATCTCCAGCCAGGCTCAATATTTTTTACGAAATTTGTAATTCTTATAGTTCAACAAAAATAAACATCTGGCAAATATTACCAAATGAAATTACAAGAAAGAATCGACCTTTTGTGCAGACTTGGTGATTATATGGCTGATGAAGCAGAAGAGTGGCAGACTGCCAAAGAAAAAGCTTCATTGGATAATCCCTGGTTTACCAATGAATTCATCTCAATTGCAATTAAAAATATCAGGGAACAATATTTAACTGCTTCGGCGCTTTCGGCCTGGCCTGCCATTACTATTCCAACTGTTTTGGAAACAAC
>JBKJPO010000432.1:0-12322 GCA_046595095.1 Chitinophagaceae bacterium | reverse complement strand
CCCACAACATCAACACAAAAAATGTAGATCCGGATTTGCTTGTTGATTTTGCTGAAACATTGGTTGGCACCAGGTATAAATATGGTTCAGCAAATAAAGACCAGGGTTTTGATTGCTCCGGACTGATCACTTACGTCTTCACAAATTTCAAGATATGGGTACCTCGCTCCTCCATCGACTTCACCAATTCCGGGGTGAAGATAAACTTGGAATCTGCGCGACGGGGCGACCTTATTCTATTTACAGGTACTGATACTACAGGATGGATTGTAGGCCATATGGGCATCATCACAAGTAACGAAAAGGGTATTGTAAAATTTATTCATTCATCTTCAGGAAAAAATGTCGGCGTTATTATTTCCCTGATGAATAAGTATTATAGTACGAGGCTTGTAAAAGTGATCAGGGTATTTTAATTATAGACTTGTCAATGGTCGGTGGTTATAGTTTTTCGTTTCTGACTTCTCGTTTCTGGTTTCTTGTTTTGAGGAGGCGACAAAGGGTATTGTCTTTTACAAATTTATCCACACACGTTTACAACCATGTCTTGACATTCCAATAGCTTAAAACTATTTTTGGCTACCCAATTTGAAATATTATGGTGCAGAACCCTGCAGGAAATAATTCTTCCGAATTAACGACATCGCATTTTACAGAACACAAAGATGTTAAGCAATGTCTTGAAGACCTCATTAAAGAATTCGGTCCGGGGGGTAAGCCATTCATAGTATCTGATGTTGTTGACAAGGAAGGTCATCAATACGTTAACCTTGTTCAAAAAGGGGGAGGTGTACTTGGAGTCGCTTTAGTAGGGTATACGTACATCCTCGAAAAAATGGGTGTGCGCTTTCTGAGGTTGGCCGGCACAAGCGCAGGCGCTATTAATACAGCACTTATGACAGTAATAGGTGAGAAGCAGGATGAAAAATCGGAAAGCATTTTAAGATCAATCTGCGCGCTTGATTTTTTTAAACTGGTAGATGGACACCCGGCTGCACGTTGGGCTATAAAAAATTTTATTACGAATGAAAATTTCGGTTATAAAGTAAAGAAGTGGATGAGGTGGTTCATACTCATTTGCATTTTACTATTTAGCTCTAATATCATTTTTCTTGGCTTGGAAAATAAGTTTCCCTTCTTGTCATTGTTCACCCGGGTATCTTTTGTTTTGACCGGCATATATTTTTTATTAATCGGTATTGGCATTTATTATATTGTCCGATTATTTAAACGACTCAAAAATTCCGGTTATGGGATTAACCCCGGCGATTATTTTTATGACTGGATCAAGAAAGAATTGATTGCAAATGGAGTAACAACCGTTTCTGAATTAAAAAATAAGGCTGGCAAACTTCCTGATTTTCACCTGAGGGTTCCGCATAAAGACAATCTTGATGGGCTTACGGGCGATGTAACTTTTATTGCATCAGAACTTGTTACTCAAAATAAGATTCAGTTTCCTGAAATGTGTTACTTGTTCAGGGAAGCAAAAGATATTGATATGCTTCAACCTGCGGGTTTCATAAGGGCTTCCATGTCTATACCGGTTTTCTTTGAATCTTACATAATCAATGATATTCCCTGTACGTTAGATAGCATCAGGCAATTATGGCTAGAGAAGATGGGAGAAGCAGATCCTCCAGGCACGGCGCGATTTGTGGATGGAGGAATGCTTTCAAATTTTCCTATAAATATTTTCTATAATCCGAAGATTATGATCCCCCGTTTACCTGCATTTGGGATTGACCTTGATGATAGTTTACCGGCTGATAAAACAAAAACGGCTACAAGCTGGACGCTTGGAGGTTATATGGGCAGGATGTTCAACACCATCAGATCTTATTATGATAAGGATTTTCTGCTGCAGAATAAAATGTTTAGCAAGGGTATCGGGAAAATCCATTTGTCGAAATTCAATTGGCTTAATTTCTTCATGAAACCGGAAGAAAAGATTGAGATGTTTGTACTCGGTGCGCAGGCTGCTTGCGAATTTCTCAAAAATTTCAATTGGGAAGAGTATAAAAATAATCGCATGGAAATGCATATCGAATTGAACAAACACAAAAGCCAGGCGATAGCCGAATAGGCCTAATCGTTATAAGCTAAAATTATTTTTATGCAATTAGATATTTCAGGCGGATGGATCTTGTTTTGTCTCGCATTTGGCATTGTACTCCTTACTGCTTTTATTATGTCTAGACAGAGCAGGCATTTTTATACTATGGATGTTGTACTTAGAAGGTTTAGCATCATGGACCTGCAATTACCGGATTCGCCACTTGAGATGAAGAACCTCATAGGTGGGATTTATAAACTTCCACCCCGCCGCCAGGCAAGTACACTCAGGTCGCTTAAGAGTCAATTATATGTAGATTATATTTTTATGCCTGCTGCTTATGGAGCAATTTTTTTACTCTGCATGAAACTCTCGCTTAAGATGACTTCTTATGGGCAGTATGTGTTTGCGATACTGGCCTGGTTGCAGGTTGTTGCATTCATTATGGATATTATAGAAAACATTTACCTACTTAAGAAAATACATCCGGGTATAGAAGCAGTCTCGGTGGTTGAGCATAAAAGGATGCTGCTTTTTGTTCAGCTAAAATGGGGAATTGCCCTGGTTGCTATTATTTTTGGGCTTTCTGCGGTTCTCTATTTTTGGTTAGTAGGGCGTTATGATACAGGATCTTTGAAATATCTGCTGATCCTGGCGGGAGAGATAGTTTTATTCTTAGTCGCTGGTAAATTTATTAAAAAGATCAAGCATGTCGATTAACAAATATTTTAATGTTTTGGTAGAAGTTCAATCGATTTCGTACCCACTATGGAAGCTCACTGCTGATACTTTCCGCCATTTAGTTTAACTTGTTGCCAGCTAACAACACGATTTCGTGCTATTTCTGCTACATGAATTTCAACTCATTTTCCACGGATATATGAAAAGAATTTTCCTAAAAAGGATTTTGCTGATAATCTTTTTATTTAGCTGCCATTTCATTAAAGTTCATGGACAGTTATTTTCTGATCATTACCAGGAAGTAGTGAGACAGCAGTCTCTCCAAAACTACCCCATTCCAAAATGGGATAGTTTGCGTTGCGCATGGTATGGTGAATGCCCTGTGCCTTATGCTGGTACAAAAATACTTAACGCTAACGCCTGTCCGCTAAATAAAATAATGTTTGGCTGGCATGCAGGCGGGACCTCGCCATCAAGTTATGTATGGCAATCCTTATCTGACCTGTCTTTCTTTTCCTACCAGGTAAATCCGGCTACTGGTGCACCGCTAAATCCTACATTAATTGCAGGTTGGGGAAATGATGCTGCTGTGGTTACTGCAAAGAATAATGGGGTAAGGGTTAATTTATGCGTAACTCTTTTTCAAAGTACAAATCAATTTTCAACATTTTTTGGAAGCCCTTCAGCACAAAGCACATTAATTACAAATCTTATCAATGAAGTTGTAACAGTGGGAGCCAATGGGATCAATATCGATTTTGAAGGACCGGGGCTATCGACAACTTATCTAACACAGTTTTCTTCATTCATGTCAACACTGTCAACTCAGCTACACGCGGCAGTACCTAATTCAGTTTTATCATTTGATTTGCAAGGCTCAACATCCAGTTCCAGTGCATTGCTCACTGCATTAAATCCCTCAGTAGACCTAATGATCATGATGGGCTACGACTATTACTGGGCCGGCCAGTTCTATCCTGGTCCGATAGCGCCAACTTACCAGTTTACAAAAGCCACATCAGACCTTAACGGGCATGGTAATGTCTCAAACGATCTGAACAATGTATTAAAATATATTCCGGCATCAAAAGTGGTACTGGCTATGCCATATTATGGAAGGAGGTGGAAGGTTACCAATGGATGTACCTTACCGGGAATTGGAACCCAGGAAACAATAAGCACAGTTACTTATACGCTGTTCCGTCAGAATGCTAATGGCTATTATAGCAACACGTTGCGCGAACCCGAAGCATTTACTGCCTATCATTGCTTTACCGATATAAATGCAATAGAAAACCAACAGTTCATAGACGATAGCATTAGCATGCAATACAAATACAATCTTATCAGGCAGCGAGGTATAGCAGGCGGAGCGGTTTGGAGGCTTGGCTATGACGCTGGGTATGCAGATTTATGGAATAAGGTAAATTCCAATCTTTCGAATTGTGCTGAAACTTTATGCACCGATACCCTTTATGATATGGGTGGCCCATTGGGCAATTATCAGAATACACAGAATTACACTTTCACAATAGCTCCTCCAGGAGCAGATGATATCAGTCTCCAATTTTATTCTTTTGATCTTGAAAATAATTCTGATTCCCTTCGGGTTTATAATGGCTCTTCTACATCTGCACCCTTGATAGGGAGTTTTACCGGAAACAGCTTGCCCGCACCGTTAGTTGCTAACTCTGGTGTCATCACTATCCAGTTTCATGCTGATGGCGGTACTAACCGCCCGGGCTTTAAAGCATTATATACTTGCAGCCCCGTACCGCTTGCAGTACGCTCTGCTAATTCCGGGGATTGGGAAAACCCTGCTACCTGGGTAAGTGGTTCTGTCCCTTTGTCGTCAGATTCTGTGGTGGTTATGCCGGGTCATACTGTAAGTATTAGTGATACAGTTAAAGCAAGAAATTTGTACGTTTTCAATTCGGGTGCTATTACATTGAATAATAATTCTGCTCTGCTAACTATTGGCAATCCTACCAATAAAACTAACCGCGTTATAGTTGATGGATCACTCCAGGTCATTAATGGAAAAATGGTAATCAATGGCAATCTTGAACTTTTATCTGCCTCCTATTTTGTTTTGTCTGACACGCTGGTGATTGATGGAAATACAGGCATCGCAAATACCAGTGTAGCCAATGGCTTTCATCTTTTTAATGTCTTGACAGTTGTTGAATCCGGTTTTTTATTCGGGGGTGGAACAGTTCAAATAATTAATCCTCCTTTTGGTAGTTCAAGCCAGGCAATCAATTGTCCTTTTAATTTTGGTGCAGCTAGTACTTTGCTGCTGGGAAATGGCGTTTCTACAATCGCGTCGAATAATCCGGATGGTTTTGGTGGAAATCTTCTGCCGGCCGAGATCGGACTGCTGGTGCTTGATGCAGTTACACCTGCAAATAACCGCATCTTCAGGAATGTGAATCCTCTGCATATTAAAACAAAATGCGAAGTCAAATCCGGCAACCTTGTTCAGGGTGCATTATTATCAGTAACAGATTAATATTATATCTTGAATGTTTAATGTTGGTTGGTAGATTAAACACCTATTAACCATTTATAATTATTTAATGCGGCACCTTTAATAATTATATTAATTTGAACATTAATCCTCTAACATTAATCATTAAACATTATCACTCATGAGTACAAAAGAAGTAGCCGAACGTTTTTACGAGCTTACAAAAGAAAATGCCTGGAATAAGATCCAGGATGAATTATATGCTGAAAATGCAAGAAGTGTTGAGCCGCCCTCGGGACAGGCGCAAGGAATGAAAAATGTAGAAGGAATGGAAGCTATCAGGAAAAAAGGTGAAGAATTCAACAACATGGTAGAAGAAATGCACGGCGGTTATTGTACCGAGCCTGTGGTAGGTGGAAATTTTTTCAGCGTGGCAATGGGTATGGATCTTACTCTGAAAGGTGCTGGCCGCATGAATATGGATGAAATTGCAGTATATGAGGTGAAGGATGGAAAGATCGTATTAGAGCAGTTTTTCTATTAACTGGATTTTTGAAAAAAAGAGGTCACACATTAATTCGGGAGGGCAGGTAATACGTTGTATTGCCTGCCTTTTTTCTTGGTATAAAACAAATTATCAAATGAATTGTTTTATAATGTGCATTGTAAATATTGCAAACAGTTGTTGAATCTAAAATCAGGGTATCCATTCTCGCTTATTAAAAATGGACTTCTATACGATTATCCAAAACTCGATACTGACCTTGACATTGAAGTATTAATCCTGGGTGGAGGAATTTCCGGTGCACTCACGGCTTATCATTTAATAAATGCGGGTGTGAGCTGTACAGTTGTGGATGCAAGGAGCATCGGGCTGGGCAGCACTTGTGCCAGTACTTCGTTATTGCAATATGAGATCGATGTCTCACTTACTGAGCTCAGTAAAAAGGTAGGAGCAGACAACGCGGTGCGTGCTTACCAGTTAGGGACTGAGTCTATCCGGAAATTAAAAGACATTTCAGATAATATTGGATTTGATGAATTTAGCTCCAGGAAGAGTTTGTATTATGCCGATCGTAAAAGTGATGTGCAAATGATAAAAGAAGAGTTCCAGCTGCGTCATGATAATGGCCTTGATGTTTATTTTATGGAGCAGGAGGAAATCAAAAACAGGTTTGGAATAGATTCCAAAGCCGCGATATTCTCAACTCCCGCGGCTGTTACAAATGCATATACGTTTACTCATGCACTGCATCAATATAACCTGTAAAAAGGCTGCACTATATTTGATCGTACGTTGATAAAAAAAATTGAGCATACTAAATCCACGGTAAAACTCGAAACAGAAAATGGAGCCACCATTAAGGCTAAAAAACTGATTTACGCTACAGGTTATGAAGCAGTAAATCATGTAAAGAAAAAAATTGTTGAACTAAATTCAACATTTGTCATCATCAGTGAACACCATCAAAAGCAGGAAAGTTTTTGGGATGAAACAATAATTTGGAACACCGGCAAACCATATTTATATATACGCAGCACGCCTGATGGGAGATTATTAGTTGGAGGACGCGACGAAAAATTTTATGATCCTGAGAAGAGGGATAAACTGATAGACAATAAAACAAGTGCGCTGGAGCAGGATTTCAAGAAATTATTCCCCGCATCAGCATTTAAATCTGAGTTCAGCTGGGCAGGTGTTTTCGGTAGCACCAAAGATGGACTTCCTTATATTGGCGAATACAAACTTTTACCCAATAGTTATTTTGCATTGGGCTTTGGTGGCAATGGGATTACCTTCAGTCTTATTGCAGCCGAAATTATCCGCGACACTATTATAGGAAAAGCTAATTCTGACGCAAAAATATTTGGATTTGACCGCTAATTTTTTTTAGCTTGCCTATAATGAAAACCTGGCTCCTGATCATTCTTTAAAGATTAAAAGAAACAATGAGGGTCAACTATAAAACTGTATTTCTTTTTAATCTGCTCTTAACTCTTTGCGAATTGTCAATAGCCATTTAATTTGGCTAATTTGTTTTTTTTAACTTGCCACATTCAAAACATGACTAATGAAGAATATTTTACTTGCTTCTAATATTATTTTGCTGGCTCTTGTAGGATATCTTTATTACCTCCATTTTTCCAGAAAGGGACCGGTTAAAACACAGGAAGGAAGTACAAGGCTGCAAACTACACAATCAGGAGTGGGGTCCACTGTGGGCTATCTTGATCTTGATTCGCTTCAGACAAATTACGAATACTATAAAAAGTTGAAAGGGGAATTTGAGAAAAAACAACAGGCAAGCGACAATGAAATTGCGGGTATGCAAAAACGTTATCAAAATAGGGCTATGCAATTGCAGCAACGTGGCCCCAACATGAACCAACAGGAGCAGGAAGCCGCTATGAAGGAAATCACCCAGATGCAACAGGAATTGCAAACCAAGAAGCAAACGCTTGATAACAGCCTTTTTGAATACAATACAAAGATGAAAGATGACATTCTCAAACGCATCCAGGATTTTCTCAGGCAATACAATAAGAATGGAAAATATTCTTATGTCTTTTCTTATGAACCCGGATTTATGTTTTATAAAGACTCAACACTCAATATTACCTCCGATGTGGTCAGGGGTTTAAATGAAGCTTATCAAAAGCCAGGTAAATAAATAATTATCCTTCTACAATCGATATTTAATTAACTTCATCCCGTAACCAAAACGGGATTTTTTATGCCTGACAATAAGACTTCATTCAAGCCTTCGCTTGGATTATTCGATGCCACCATGATCGTTGCTGGGTCAATGATTGGTTCGGGGATTTTCATCGTAAGTGCAGACATTACCAGGAATGTGGGTAGCGGGGGCTGGCTCATCGCAGTCTGGCTCATCACTGGCTTCATGACACTTACTGCAGCATTAAGTTACGGCGAATTAAGCGCGATGTTCCCTAAGGCTGGGGGCCAATATGTTTACCTGAAGGAAGCTTACAATCCATTGATAGGGTTTTTATATGGATGGAGTTTTTTTGCTGTGATTCAAACAGGTACAATTGCAGCGGTGGGAGTAGCTTTCTCCAAATTTGCGGGTTATTTTTTCCCTGCCCTTGATCTCAAGGATGAAAATATTTTATTTACACTCGGGTCATTTAAGTTTTATCCCGCCCAGCTCGTATCAGTGATACTCGTGATCTTTCTAACTTATATTAATACAAAAGGCGTTAAAGGAGGTAAAATGATCCAGTCGACTTTTACCGTTACAAAATTACTATCCCTATTTGGGCTCATTGGCCTCGGTTTTCTGATTGCTTACAGCCCTGATATCTGGGCTTCCAATTGGGACAATGCATGGGACATGAAATCAATCTCAGCCGATGGAGTAGTTGTGCCTGTAATAGGCACAGCCATGCTTGGTGCTATTGCAGCTTCGATGGTTGGTTCAATCTTTAGCAGCGATGCATGGAACAACGTTACATTTATTGCAGGGGAGATTAGAAATCCGAAACGCAATATTGGGCTAAGCCTTTTTCTTGGAACTTTGATCGTAACAATAATCTATGTATGTACCAACCTGATGTACCTGGCTGTATTGCCTCTAAATGAAATCGCATCTGCACCACAGGACAGGGTTGCAGTAGCCGCATCAACTGCTATATTTAGTGATATGGGAAGCAATATCGGCACTTATGTTATTGCGGTGATGATAATGATCTCAACTTTCGGATGCAACAATGGATTGATACTGGCAGGTGCGCGGGTGTATTATACTATGGCAAAGGATGGATTGTTTTTCAGGAAAGCCGGAACACTCAATAAGCATGCAGTACCAGAATGGGCGCTTTGGGCACAGTGCGTGGTGGCATGCCTGTTGTGTCTTAGCGGAAAGTATGGTGACTTGCTCGACATGGTATCATTCGTAGTGGTGATCTTTTATGTACTCACTATCGCAGGTATCTTCATCCTTAGGAAAAAATTACCTAATGCAGAAAGACCATACAAAGCATTTGGTTACCCGGTACTGCCAGCGATTTATATCCTGATGGGTCTTACATTTTGCACACTGTTGATCATTTACAAACCTGAGTATACCTGGTGGGGAATGGGTATTGCATTGATTGGAATTCCAATTTATTATCTTGCCGCCTCCAATAGGAATAATAAAAATGGGTCGCCAGATGCAAACTGATTTTGAAAAACTGTTCAAAGATATTTCGGGGCTCAAGGTTGCCGTAGTCGGGGATACTATGCTCGACACATACTGGTGGGGCAAAGTGGATAGAATTTCTCCTGAAGCTCCGGTGCCGGTAGTAGCGCTCAGCAAACGGGAGCAGCGCATTGGTGGAGCCGGCAATGTAGCCCTTAACGTAAGTTCCATGGGCGCTTCCGTCTCTATTTTGTCTGTTATCGGAAATGATGCCGATGGAGAGCAGTTGAAGAAATTATTGGAGCTTGAAAAGATTGATACCACTTTCCTGCTTCAATCTGAAAATCGGATTACAACCAACAAAATCCGTATTATGAGCCGCAATCAGCAAATGATGCGTCTTGATGCAGAGATGGTACATGATCTCCAGGCCGAGGATGAAATCCAACTGGTTGAATCTGTTTCGGCATTCATTTCCAGTACAAATCCTGATGTTATCATTTTCGAAGACTATAATAAAGGTGTACTTACTGTAAAAGTGATCACCGAAATATTGTCTTTATGCAGGCAGAATAACATTATCACAACGGTGGATCCTAAACGCAGAAACTTCTTTTCCTTTACTGGAGTAGACGTTTTTAAGCCAAATTTAAAAGAGGTAAAGGAAGCATTGAATATAATTTCAGAAGATCCCGGCATCGATTCGCTTCGCGAAATTCACTTACTGCTTGAAGAAAAGCTGAAACATGCTATATCGTTTATAACGCTTTCGGACCAGGGAGTTTTTTATGACTCGGCTGGAGACAGTAAAATCATACCTTCTCATCTTCGCAATATCTCAGACGTGAGTGGGGCAGGGGATACCGTTATCGCTGTAGCCTCATTGGTGTATGCAGCAACCAATAATGTAAACCTGATGGCGGAAGTCGCCAATATCGCAGGAGGGCTCGTTTGCGAGGAAGTGGGCACTGCTGCCATTAATAAGGAAAAATTGTTGGAGGAATGCAAGAGTTTATTATCTGACTTTTGATTTTTGAGATTAACATGATTTTCATGTTTCTGATCACTCTAATTCACATTAATCATACAATCACAAAAATCACAGTTCAGAAAACTAATTCAATCGTAATCAAACGTCTTTCCTCTTCTCAGCAAGATCAAGTGCACTTTCAAAATTCAGGAACACCTCAGCATAAATTTTAATCAATACAAAAATCAGCATGAAAATCTTACCGGCATTGAACTGCAGGAACATGCTGCCTGCGATTACTACAAATTGTTGTACAAAAATTCGCATATAAGGCTGAAACATTAATCTTCCCATTGTAAGAGATTTATATGCTCCTGTTGCAATAAAATCCGCCATCATTTTCAAACCATAGATGGCGATGAAGATATAAAGTACAAGCCTTGAATAATCAGTTAGCAAAGCGGGTATTGCGCGAAAAAAACCGAATCCCATTCCATAATTACCCCAACCGGATGCGCCTGCAAAAATATTTACCTGGACAAAAACGAAGAAGCCATAGTGGATGATAAAGAAGAGGATGAAGAACCATGCCGGTAGTATCACCGGTTTTCCCGGATTACCTGTATGCCACACATCTCTTTTGCGGTAAAATCCTGCAATTGACATTCGGAGAATGTTGAACAGCCCAAGTATAATGGTTTCTACACAATAAATGAGAAACATCTGTCTCGCCTCCCAACCCAGGAACCAAACACCGAACAATGGTAGCAGATTAACAAGAATTAAAAATAAATCACCTATTGTTAGTGAGCGTTTAAACATGTTTCGTAATTCTTAGAAAGTTTGAGTCGGTAAAATAATTATTTTCGGGCTTGCTACCACTACCTATTTTTAGGTAGATTATTCAGAAAATATATTATAGATGCAGAAATTTTCAATTGCTATACATGGCGGTGCCGGAACTATTTTAAAAGAAGACATGACGGAGGAACTTGAGACCGCGTATCGTTTTGCATTACAACATGCATTGGATGCGGGTTACGCGGTGCTGGCACAAGGTGGAACCGCTGTTACAGCAGTGAAGATCGCTGTGGTACATCTTGAAGATGATGACCTCTTTAATGCAGGTAAAGGGGCTGTATTTACAAAAAAAGGTGTCCACGAACTTGATGCTGCTATTATGGATGGCAAAACTTTGGATGCAGGTGCAATTGCAGGTGTAAGAAATGTTAGAAATCCTGTAGAACTCGCCGAAGCCGTGATGTTACATAGCGGGCATGTGTTTCTGAGTGGCAAAGGAGCAAATGACTTTGCAATTAAGCAGGGAGTTAAACTTGAAGCTGATGAATATTTCTATTCTCAATACCGCTACGATCAATGGCGGGAGATCAGGGATAGTGATCTTTACCAGCTTGATCACAAAAACGACAAATTGGTGGGCTTAATGAAAGATAAAAAATTTGGAACTGTTGGGGCTGTTGCATGCGACAAGGATGGCAACATTGCTGCAGCAACATCAACCGGGGGTATGACCAATAAGCGATTTGGAAGGATTGGTGATAGTCCCCTGATTGGTGCCGGTACTTATGCCAACAACAAAACTTGCGCAATTTCGTGTACGGGTCACGGTGAAATATTTATTCGGGCTGTTGCTGCATATGATATCAGTTGCTTAATGGAATATAAAGGCTTGAACCTCCAGGAGGCGTGCGAAGAAGTAGTTATGAAGAAATTGGTTGAAATGCATGGTGATGGCGGTTTGATTGGTATCGATGCTAAAGGCAATGCCTCATTGGTATTCAATAGCGCAGGCATGTACCGTGGATTAAGAAGCAGTGATGAGACTAATTTCGTGGCGATTTACGGGGTGTAAAACGTTTCAAAGGTTCAAGAGGTTCAAGAGGTTCAAGAGGTTCAAGAGGTTTCAAAGGTTAGAGAACCCTTGTCAATAATCAAGAGCTGATTAATTTTATTAATTTCTTGAACCTTTGAAACCTTTG
>JBKJPO010000384.1:0-4522 GCA_046595095.1 Chitinophagaceae bacterium | reverse complement strand
TTGAGATCACGATAATAGAGATACCGATCTGAAGACCTGGATTTATCAGGCCTGACAAAGACTTCTGTATTCGTTTTATTATACTTTGCTGTTTCTACCCTATCGCTTTGCAATCTGAAATCACGAAGGTCAAGCCATCTCCACTCCTTTCCTGCAGCAAATACGGTATGATCTTCTGTATTATATTCAAGTGATTCTCCCCTGATAAATGTTGGCGGAATATTGCTTATTGCATTATCCCATCGGTTATTTTGTAATACCACAACTTTGATCTCCCTATTGGCGCTAAATGTTTTTACACCCTTGATGTTCACATTGAATTGCAATTTTTGATGTGATCGAAAATATTGTGGAGTAAAAGGTTGAATCACCTGTCCACCAATTGTTGCTTTGTTATCGAGTACCAGCAATCTTCTTGTGAAAGCCAGCTTACTGGTATCGCCATCTAAAAAAACTTTAAGTAAATAATTCCCAGATCGGGAAGGCATACAATTTCGTTCCGGAAGCGTTGCCTGGTAATGGGTATAACGTGTAAGTGATACAGAAGAAATGCGGTAAGTATTCAAGCGCATTTGCGTATACCCTTTTATATAATCAAACTGGCTGAGGTTAACAGGATTCCAATCGATATCACAAAGTTGATAGGTGTAGTAATAATATTTCACATCCCCATCCATGTCATCAAAATGAAGTTCCAATGATTCCCCGGATTGAAGATTAAGAACAGGCAGGCTTAATTGTTCGTTGTAAATATGCAGCCTAACGGTTTTAATATTTGATTTCAGTACTAAATCCGGCTGGGCTTTTGCAAACGCAAATGCAATAACTAAAAGAAAAGTTAAACAAACAGAGGCGAGTTTCGGGATGGCCATTTAGATATTTTGAACGAATTATATTAAACTTGATCGTTAATTCAGCTGTTTGGTTGCTTGCGTGTACTCACAGCTGGCTTTTATTTTTTGTAAAATTACGTTTTACTTGTAGGTTTACAAGGTACCAAAATTGTGCCGTTTGGATGTCTCCATTTTTATAGCAAAACGAATCGCATTTAACCGGCAGAAGACATTTTCCAGGTTTATTATTGGATTAGCAATCGCGGCTACCAGTATTAGTGTGGCTGTGATGATCATGGCTTTGAGCTTTGTAAACGGCTTCCAACAAGTAATCAGCAATAAGGTATTTAGCTTCTGGGGACATATCCGCGTACAGCAAAGCATTGCTACTAATTCAAGCATAGCCGAGGAATATCCAATAAATAAGAATGATACAATCGAAAATTATATCAGGTCAATACCGGAAGTAAAAAGTGTTGAACGGTATGCTACTAAATCTGCTATCATCATTTATAAAGAAGATATAGAAAGTGTATTGATGAAGGGAGTGGATATTAGTTTTGACTTTAAAAGACTTGATCAATTTATTACCGGTGGCCGATGGCTGCAGTTTCGGGACAGCGGATATAGTAATGAAATTAACATTTCAAGTTTTACTGCAAAGCAGTTGAGGGCATTCGTTAATGATAGCGTGCTTGTATATTTTATTCAGACTGATGGCACAAGAAGGGCGCGTAAATTGAAGATCGTTGGCACATTTAAAACGGGTATCGATGAATTCGATCAGAATTTCAGCATCACAGATATAAAGCTCATTCAGAGGCTTAATAACTGGACCCCCGAACAGATTGGTGGTTATGAGATCTTCCTTCACGATTATCGCACTACAGATTCTGTAAATGAAAAAATTTATCTGTCAGATGCACTTCCTCTTGGATGGTATAGCAAAACACTTCGGGAAACTTACACCAATATTTTTGACTGGCTAAAATTGCAGGATACGATCAAAATGATCCTTCTTTCGATCATGATGGTTATAGCTGTTGTAAATCTCATCACCTGTCTCATCATATTGGTATTGGAACGTACACGAATGGCAGGAGTATTAAAAGCCGTAGGAGCTACTGATTGGATGGTGCAGAAAATATTTCTTTACAATACTGCATTGATATCCATTGCGGGTATTGTAATTGGGACTGCCCTTGGCCTGGGCGTGTGTTGGCTGCAGGAGAAAACGGGGTTTATCAAATTAAATGAGGAAGCATATTTTATGAGTAAGGCACATGCAGTAGTTGTTTGGTGGCAGGTTGTAGCTGTTGATGCCGCTACGCTGCTCATCTGTTTCCTGATGCTTATTATTCCTACTTTCCTTGTTATGAAGATTAAGCCGGTAAGGGCAATACAGTTCAGGTAATTTTTTTGGAAAATATAGCATCTCAACGGACAACCATATGCGAAAGTAATATTCCTGATGATACTGCTGCATTCAGCGATTCAGCATTACCAAACCGTGGGATAGTAATTTCATGATTAACAATTGCAAGGATAGCCGGGTCAATTCCTCGTCCTTCATTGCCGATAATGAGTATTCCTTCTTTTACAGGATTCATCTTTGTGATATCCTTTCCTCCAAGAGTTGCCGCATAGGTTTGAATAATTTTATTTGCAGAAAAAAATCTTAACGGATCGCGATATACTACAGAAACACGTGCAATGCTTCCCATAGTAGCCTGTATAACTTTGCCGTTATAAACATCTACACACCCTGTTGAGCAAATGATATCCTTTATAGCAAACCAATCTGCAATCCGCAGTATAGTGCCCATATTCCCCGGATCCTGGATCTCATCGAGAAAAATGCTAAGCCGCCCCGAAAGCTTTGGCTCCTGTTCTTCGGCCTTATGCAATATGGCCAATACTTTGTTTGGTGTTTTTAGTTGTGAAATTTTATCAAGTTCATAATTCGCCACTGTGATCAGTTCCTCCACCTGGAGTTTATTTAAGATTGAATTGTTCTCCTCCATCCATTCAGCAGTTGCGCAAATAAGATTAAACCTGAACTTTTTCGATTGAATAAGATCTGAAATTAGCTTCGGACCCTCTGCAACAAATTGCCGGTATTCATCCCTGAATTTTTTCTGGTCTA
The DNA here is from genome assembly GCA_046595095.1 of Chitinophagaceae bacterium. Taxonomy (GTDB): domain Bacteria; phylum Bacteroidota; class Bacteroidia; order Chitinophagales; family Chitinophagaceae; genus Ginsengibacter. The sequence goes on along the minus strand of JBKJPO010000384.1, from coordinate 1,543 downwards.
AACTTTGGATATATTTGGCTTTCGTTTTGCTCAACATGACGGTTCAATATTTATGCGTTCACGGAAAGATCGATTCATTTTTTTTTCAAGTCATTCAACTGGTATCTGCCTGATGATCCTGTTGTTTTCATCATGCACTATCGTGCGTAAATATCAAAAAAATAAACCTTTCGTTTTTGAAAATAATATCAACCTCATCATTGATGGAGTGAATTCGGATGAAAAAACGATAATCAGGAGTCGTCTTAATACACAATTAGACGACAGCTCCAGGGTAAGGATCAAAGATGTTGCATTTGCCCTGCATTACATTGATCGCCCACCGGTTTTTGATACAAGCATTGCACGACGGTCTGCAGATAACATGCAGGCTTCGATGGTCCATCTTGGATATTACAGAGCTAAAGTTGATTTCGATTTCAAAATCGATTCCAACAAAAACAAAAGCCAGTACAGAACAATTACGAATTATAATGTTGTTGCAGGCAAGCGAACCCTCATTGATACTTTTGCCTACCAGTTGAGCAAACCGGATCTCCAGTCGCTTGCTCTCTCAACAAAAGATTTTGCTACTTTAAAGGAAGGTATGCCGGTTACAAAAGGAGCCGTGCTCGGTGAAACAAACAGGCTTGTTGATCTATATCGCAACAACGGGTATTATAGATTCACTGCCGAAGAACTGCGTGTAACCGGCGATACAACCATCGAGGCCCTCACTGCAGTGAGCGATGATCCTTTTGAAACCTTAAGATTGCTTGCTGAAGCAAATGAATTGCGAAACAAACCAAGCATTCGACTTGCGATGATCCTAAACTCTGCCTCTGATACCAACAAGTTCTCCAAATTTCATATTGGCAATATTTATATCCTGCCGGATTATAAACCCGGTGATTCATACCTGGATTCAAACTTATCAGAAGTAAGATCGAAAAATTATATCATTCGTTTTCATAAATATCTTTTCAAGACAAAGCTGCTTACGAGCGCGATGAGTATCAGGAAGGGCGACTTGTACAAGCAGGATGACTTTTATAAAACGATCAACAACTTATACAGACTTGGTGTTTGGCAAAGTCCAACGCTGGATATCATCGAGCGCAGAGATTCCAGTTTACTGGATCTTGTCATAAAGTTGAGTCCGGTAAAGAAATTTGGCTTCGAAGGAAATATCGAATTGTCTTATTCAGCAAATAGTAATAGCTCTAACAGTATCTCCGGAACAAATTCCGGGAACCTGCTGGGCATTGCCGGTAATGTCTCCATACTCAACAGGAACCTGGCTAAGGAAGCAATCAGGATGACAAATTCTTTCAGGGCAGGTATCGAATTTAATACAAAGCGAAGTTCAACGGGTACACTCGTCAACTCCCAGGAGTTGAGTTATTCTAATAATCTTGTTTTTCCAAAATTTATAGGCTTACTCAAACCATGGAGCAAGAATCCTTTTTTAACGAAACAATCATTCATCAATACTAATCTATCATTCATCCGGAGAATTGATTTTTTTAACCAGCAGGTTGTCAATATTGGATTTGGCCACAAT
>JBKJPO010000151.1:0-2759 GCA_046595095.1 Chitinophagaceae bacterium | reverse complement strand
CTCAATCTGGCCGATTATGGATATATCATCAACTTTATCAGCCATAAATTGCCGCATAGTAATACAGCTCACTGCTTCATGATTTCGTGGTTCAGCAAAGAGATGGCCAGTGTCATGAAACCAGGCAGCCGCAAACAGGATAAGCATTTCGTTTTCTGAAACATTGCAATGCCCGGCAATTTCCAGTGTATGCTTAACTACATTTTGGGTATGCAACAGGTTATGAAATATTAGTGAAGGGGCAGGAGTGCCCTCAAACAAACCCGTTACATGCTCTTCGATTTTATTATATATTGCTTCCTTCATATAATAAACAATTAATAGTTTTTAATAGCATCGTCTAAGCCATAGTGCTACCGGACATACCAATCTTTAAACTATTTTGCAGATGCATAATTTCATGAATTGTTTTATTGAATTTGAATTAAAACTATTTCCTCATTATCCGTAACATTAATAGTTTTGATAAATCCGATACCTGGTGCATAGAATTTATATTCAAATAGTTGGGGTATTATATCTGATGTTTCTTTGATCTTAATACAATTGGTATAAGTACCATTAGGAACCGTGATAGTTAAACCCACTTCTACTACTTCCGCTTTATCCTCTGCTATGTTGAAAGCATACTCCTGCCGGTAAGTTCTGCCTGGCTGGGGATTAGCAAGCATTTGATAGCCGGGTTTTGCACCGGAAACCCCTGCTTCCCAGGAACCCGCATGATCTTTTATACTGCCGTTCGGATTATAATCAGTAACATATTCTCCCAAATACCATACAAGCCCGGTATTATCCTGCGCATACCAATCCTCGGTATCTTCAACCAATTTTCCTGCAATAAAAACCCTGTCGCGAACTACCGCACAGGTAATACCATTTACTACTTTAGTAAACGGACGAAGTTCAATTTCAATACGCTCCAAACCATCAGCTGTTTGCCCCTGGTAAATGTATTTTTTACCAGGCATATAAGTAAAATAAGGATTAGTAAGGTTAGTGGGGTTTGTAAAATTGGCAGCCAGGATAATGGGGTTATAAGATATATCAGGCTGGCGTTCAGGCGTATTTTTTTTACAGGATGTAATAAAAATTAATACAAATGCGATTAGCAGATAAATTGATTTTGTTTTCATGATTTTTATTTTTATGATGTTTAATTTCAACTCAGGGTTTCAGGCATGAAAGTGCTGTATCGGCTTGCCATTCCGGTAATACTTCGACAAATTTTTACTTTTGAAATTTCAACAGGTAGAGAGCCCTGTTATTTTATATAGCCATATTTAGTTATCAGCAGATCCCCCTCCTTAACCAATCCTATCCCTGCAGCATATATTTTATACTCCTTAGCTTTTGGTTCAAGCGGAGTGGTTTCCTCAATCTTTAAGGTGTTTATAAAAGTTCCGACAGGGGTTTTAATTGTTACGCTTGTGCTTATTATTTCCGCCCTGTCCATTGCAACGCCTGGGGCAATTTCCTGGTAGTATCTTGCTCCTAACAATATTATACCAGGCATTATAACTTCCGGTTTATTTTTTCCTTCAGCAATCCATGCTCCATCGTGGCTAACTATTTTGCCGTTCTTATACATGTCAACCTCTTCGCCGAAATAATACAGGCTATTTGTTTGTTTGCAAAAAGCAAAAAAGTTCCTGGAAATCTCAATGGTTTTTCCGTTTTCAGATTCTGCCTCTTCCACTATTCTTGTTTCAACATTGCCCACTTTTCTTGTTTCGTTCAAAACAGTAATAACAAGTCTTGAAGTGTTTTTGCCTTCGCTGCCTTCCAGCACTAATTGATAACCGGGCTCAAGAATGAAATAGGGGTTCTTTCCTGTCGTTTCAAACAGACAACTATCATGCATGAATATTTCAGTAAAGGGTTTATCATTCTTGTTTTGTGCCGGAGCATTCATTGCTGCTGATAAAAGCAATACGAAAAAGAAAAAATTTGTTTTCATTATTCAACAGGTTGGTTTGAAGAACGTTCTAATTAATAAGTAGTATTGGAACAACGCATTGGTTGGGTGATGATGAAAAATTATTTTACAAAAATTAAAATTTTAAACGCAAGCCACCGGCAACCCCAACAGAATTCGGATAAGTTTTAACCACAGCACCTTTAGTAATGGGGTTCAATGCAAATCTTGCTGTTGGCATCAGGACAAAAGAAAATTTATTATTCAGCTTATACTCTACACCAATACCAGCCATTCCATTTAAATAAACTGATTTCAATCCCTGGATATCATTTAAAATATCAATTTCATTATTAGGTCCCTGTTGTATCTCTGTTTCAACCTTGCCCATTGTTAAAAAATTTGTGGTTACTCCTGCCATGAATGTAATTTTTATTCTCCCTTTTACCGTGGTGTATTTTACAGCAACAGGGATGCCGATATACCGCAGCTTGTGTGTGATAGCAGTAACATTTAAGCTGTCCCCAACAGTCGGTACTGCTTGAAACGAAGGGATGAGATAACCATATCCAGATGATAAATTGAGCCGGTATTTTGCATCACCATTGTTATCAGGCTTTGCATAAATGGTTTTAGGTTCTACAGTAATGTTTGTATTAGAAAATGTAATCCCAGATTGTAAGCTCCAGCGTTTGTTGAGCTCATAGTCAATCAGTAATCCGGAAGTGGATGAAAATTCATGACGTTCGCTTTTTTTAATTTGATTAGCGTCATCGGGCTGATTATTCATGTCATCATCTTGCAGCTTGTATGATGCAATGTCAGGCGAAAAGAAACCGGTAAT
>JBKJPO010000012.1:0-3939 GCA_046595095.1 Chitinophagaceae bacterium | reverse complement strand
AAACTTTTTCGATTTTACTTTTTTTCGTCCCGCTTATTTAGGCGGGACGATTTTTTTATGACTAAAAGCGAGCGTTACCGATACGTTATCGAATATTTTCTTGAGCATAGCCCGGATCCAGAAACCGAATTGGTCTATGACGGAAGCTACCAGCTCCTTGTTGCTGTTATTCTCTCAGCGCAATGCACAGATAAACGGGTGAATCTTACAACTCCAGCAATTTTTCAGCGATTTCCCGATGTAGAAAGCCTGGCAGCATCAGGTATAGCAGAAATCTACGAGTACATTAGGAGCATATCTTACCCAAATAATAAAAGCAAACACCTGGTAGGGATGGCAAGAATGGTTATGGAGAAATTTAATGGGAGTATTCCTATGACAGTTGAGGAACTGGTGCAACTTCCTGGAGTTGGCCGTAAAACTGCAAATGTGATTACCTCTGTGATTGCGCACCAGCCCAATATGGCTGTTGATACACATGTATTCCGGGTATCAGCAAGACTAGGTCTTACAAAAGGTGGAAATACCCCTCTTGCCACTGAAAAGGAATTAATTAAAAATCTTCCGGAAAAATATATTTACAAAGCTCATCACTGGCTTATTCTGCATGGGAGATACGTGTGCCTTGCCCGCAATCCCAAATGCAGCATTTGTGGACTTAGAAGCATCTGTTTGTTTTATAGAAACATCATCCGGAAAGAGCCCAATATTCATAAATAATAGTTTTATTTGTATATCCGGTGTATGCCCTATCTGAAAATTCAAATATCCTCGTAAATGAAACTCAAGGCCGCTATTATTTTCTGCTGCTTCTTCCTATTGGCATCATTCAGTAAATCATTTGCCCAATATTATTTTTATGACGATAATTATTATGACAATCCGGTCCTTTTTGAAATTGGAGGTTCCATTGGTATAATGAATTGTCTCACTGATATAGGTGGTAAAAAAGGAATTGGGAAGAAATTTATCAAAGACCTCAACATCAACAAAACAAGATTTGCAGGTAGCGTTTATGTTTCTGCAACTTTTAATAATATGATCGCTTTGAGACTCGAAGGGAGTTTTGGAGAAATTGCAGGAGCCGATAGTGTGCTTAAAAGCGTAGCTGCCAGTACTAAGGGCAGATATGAACGAAACCTGAGTTTCAGAAGCAGGATCACAGATATTGCACTTACTGCCGAATTTCATCCCCTTTTGGTTTTCAGGGGTAAAAACAATGATAGAGCGATATCAAGGCTCTCGCCATACCTGGTCGCAGGTATTGGATATTTTTCCTTCAACCCCGAAGCAAAACTCAAGAACAACTGGATTGCATTACAGCCATTGAGAACAGAAGGACAGGGTTTCAAAGAATATCCGGATCGAACACCATACAAATTAAAACAGGTATGCGTTCCCGTGGGTGCCGGAGGAAGATTTGAGCTATCCCAGATGTTTAACCTGAGGGCAGAGATAATTTACCGGATACTGCAAACCGATTACCTGGATGATGTAAGTACGTCCTACATTGATGCCGATCTATTTGCAATTTACCTAAGCCCCAACAGGGCTGCTCAGGCCGCGTTGCTCCACAGCAGGCGTTATGAATTAGAACCGGGCTACACCCAGAATGTGGGTGGTATACGTGGCTATCCTCAAAATAATGATGGCTATTTTACTTTTAATCTAAAACTCGGGATGATACTTGGAAGACAGCGTATCAAAAAGTATTGATCGATTGACAGCTAAATTATAAAAGCATTTTCCTGATTTGTTCCAATAACTCACTCTTTGTAAGCGGAATGCCCATGATTTTATGATAGCCTTTTGCATCTACCAGGTACTGATCCCGAATCAGCTTGATGAGTTGGCCATTATTCAATTCCGGTATCAAAACCTGTTCATAGTTTTTAATAATATCTCCCAGATTTTTTGGGAAAGGCCTGATATAACGTAGATGCGCATGCGCAACCGCATGTCCTTCTGCAACTAATTCAGTAACCGCGCTTTTAATTGCCCCGTAAGTACTGCCCCAGCCCAGTACCAGTACTTTCCCTTTTTCGGGGCCATTGTCAAGTTGCTGTTCAGGAATATACTCAGCTATTTTATCAACTTTCTCCTGCCTTATTTTAACCATCAGCTGGTGGTTATCGGGTTCATAACTGATATTACCTGTGATGTTTTGTTTTTCCAAACCTCCAACCCTGTGTTCAAGACCAGCTACACCTGGGATAGCCCAGGGTCTCACCAGTTTTTCATCACGTATGTATGGTTGAAAGCTTTCTTCGTGGTGACCGAGTTCAGTTTTGAAATTCACTTCAATTGGCGGGAGGTCTTCTGTTTTTGGAAAAAGCCAGGGCTCAGCTCCATTAGCAATGTAACCATCACTGAGAAAGATTACCGGGGTCATATGTTGAACGGCGATCCTAACAGCTTCATACACCGCTGAAAAACAATCGCTGGGCGTTGATGCTGAAATAATTGGCATAGGGCATTCCCCATTTCGCCCATAATAAGCCTGTAACAAATCGCTCTGTTCCGTTTTTGTTGGAAGCCCTGTAGATGGGCCACCACGCTGTATATTACAGATCAATAAGGGGATTTCCAGCATTACCGCAAGCCCCATTGCTTCTGCTTTCAATGCCATCCCCGGGCCACTGGTTGCAGTAACTCCAAGGCTGCCACCATACGAGGCACCAATAGCCGAAGTGATAGCAGCTATCTCATCCTCAGCCTGGAAAGTTTTTATACCAAAAGATTTATGCCTGCTCAATTCATGCAGGATATCACTTGCCGGTGTAATCGGGTATGAACCCAGGAACAATTGCAATCCACTTTTTTGTGATGCAGCTATTAAGCCATATGAGACAGCCTGGTTACCCATGATACTCCGGTATGTTCCGGATGGCATCTTAGCTTTCGCTACAGAATAAGTGGTAGTAAAGGTTTCCGTGGTATCACCAAAATTATAACCTGCCTGTAGCGCTTTGATATTGCTTTCAAGTATATCCTCTTTTTTCCCGAATTTCTCTCTCAGGAAACCGATAGTATCCTCCATACTTCGGTTGTACATCCAATAAAGAAATCCAAGGACGAACATATTCTTTGCACGATCCTTTTCTTTTATGCCCAATTCAAAATCTTTCAAAGCTTCACGCGTCATTTTTGTAACATCCACCTTTATCAGCTCATAGCTTTCAAGGCTCCCGTTTTCAAGGGGATTGATTCCTTCGGGGTAGTTGGCCAGGCGCAGATTTTTCGCATCAAATCCATCTACATTAGCAATGATCTTTCCCCCCTTTTTCAAACCTTTCAAATTAGTCTTTAATGCAGCAGCATTCATTGCCACAAGAACATCACATTCGTCGCCCGGGGTAAATATCCGGTCACTGGAAAATCGAAGCTGGAATCCACTTACTCCCGGCAAAGTACCCTGGGGTGCACGTATTTCTGCCGGAAAATCAGGGAAAGTAGCCAGGTCAATGCCCAACATCGCTGTATTATTGGTAAACTGGCTACCTGTAAGCTGCATTCCATCACCGGAATCGCCTGCAAACTTTATGACTACATCCTGTAAAACTTCCTGGTTGGTGTTCATTTGAAAATATTATCTGGTAAAAATAAAATATATGCGGGGGATTGGCAGAAATGATTTTTTCTTTCAAATATGAAATATGAAATATGAATATGAAATTTTAAAAAGAGCTTTCGCCCAAGAATTTCATAATTCATAATTCATATTTTTTTTCGGTTATCCCTAACAGTAACTGCTTTGTAAAATCATTAACTAAAAATATTTGCAAAAAGGCTCGCGTCAATCCTATCTTCATAATTCAAATTTATTTCCCACAACTTTATGGACCCAGACCCCGAAGCCGCCTACGATGCCGCTTCACAATTCGTAAAGGCCACGGTCATTACCGTAGCCTTTACGAATTGTGAAGCGGCATCGTAGGC
>JBKJPO010000468.1:0-4299 GCA_046595095.1 Chitinophagaceae bacterium | reverse complement strand
TTCAGGAGAGCTTTTGTTATAATCTACACTTGTTGCATACAAATCTGTAATCTTTTCATAGAACATTCTTTCGGATGTTCTAATTTCCCTAATTCGCTCTAAGAGTTCTTTAAAATAATCCTTGCCAAATAACTTATTACCTTGCTTTAGCCTCTCATCATCAAGAGCAAAGCCTTTTATTAAGTACTCTTTCAGAATTTTAGTCGCCCAAACCCTAAACTGTGTAGCCTTGAAAGAATTAACCCTGTAGCCTACTGCAATAATAGCGTCAAGATTGTAAAATGCAGTTTTGTAAACCTTCCCATCTTCGGCAGTATGTTCCAAAATGGAACTAACTGCACTTTCTGACAACTCAGCTTCAGCGAATATATTTTGCAAATGCTTGGTAATCGCAGGGCGTTGGACTCCAAATATTTCTGCCATACCTCTTTGCGATGTCCAGACTGTTTCATCTCCCACAATAACTTGAACACTGGTCAGCCCATCATTTCCGTGATAAAAAAGAAATTTCGAAGTAGTATCTATTTCCATATTAATTGATTAAATCTCTGTACGTTAAACGTTTTCTAGCAACGGCCGAAAGTATCTTATTTGGTGTAAAATTGTATATCATTGCCTAAATTTAAATCTAAACAGCTAACCAGGGAATGTATATCGTACATAGTCTTGCACATTTAAGTGTTGAAGTTGGGACTTCCTGAAAAGTTGATGAATGAATGCACTATTATTATTCATGGATTCTCTGAATCATAGTTATACAAAAACCCGCATCGCTGCGGGTTCCATAAAAAATATTTTTTTTAAAATTAAACCGTGATATCTTTTGTCTCTGTCTGAGTATCTGCAGTTCCTGCTTCAGTTTCAGATCCTTCTGCTGTAGCTTTTTTCTTTCCACCTGCCCTACGTGTTCTCTTAACTGGCTCTGTTTCTGCTCTTTTGAGATCTGCAACTTTACCATAGATCTCGTTGTAATCAACAAGTTCAATAAGACCAAGCTCCGCATTATCTCCTATTCGTTTGCCAAGCTTAATAACCCGTGTGTAACCACCCGGACGGCTTCCAACTTTCGGGCTGATCACATCAAATAATTCTTTAATGGCCTCTTTATCCTGGAGGTGGCTGAATACTATACGACGCTGATGCGTTGTATTTTCTTTAGCCTTGGTAATCAGTGGCTCAATGTAAGTTCTTAGAACTTTTGCTTTAGCTAAAGTAGTTGTGATCTTTTTGTACTCGATCAACTGGCAAGCCAAGTTACTGAGGAGGGCTTTCCGATGGGAAGCAGTCCTGCTTAAGTTTTTGTTTTTGTCTCCGTGACGCATGACGATTGTGTTTTATAGGTTGTACCGTGTCAGGAATTACAACCTTTGTTAAATGGATAATTGATAATTGATAATTACAATTGAAAATTGATACTATCTGCCAACTGTCAACTGCTAATGCCAACTGCCTACCGAACTCACTCGTCGTCGAGTTTCAACTTCGAAAGGTCCATTCCGAATCCAAGGCCTCTCTCATGCAAAACCTGTTCGATTTCGCTGAGTGATTTTTGACCAAAGTTTCTGAATTTCATCAAATCTTCCTGCTCGTATTGAACCAGTTCGCTTAGAGAATTGATCTTAGCAGCTTTCAGACAATTAAATGCACGTACAGATAAGTCGAGATCTTCCAATGGCGTTTTCAAAACCTTACGCAATTGAAGCGTTTGTTCGTCAACGAGGTCTTCTTTCTTCTCTTCCCTGTTATCAAATGTTATGTTCTCATCTGTGATGATCATCAAATGCTGGATAAGAATCCTTGAAGCCTGCTTTACAGCTTCTTCAGGATGGATAGTTCCATCAGTATTCACTTCCATTACCAGTTTTTCAAAATCGGTTCTTTGTTCAACCCTTGTGTTCTCAATGCTATACTTTACATTTTTGATTGGAGTATAGATTGCATCAACAGGAATATATCCGAAATGTGAACTTTTCTCTTTATTCTCTTCAGCAGGAACATAACCACGTCCTTTGCCGATAGTGATCTCGATATCGAGCTTAGCACTTGTATCCATCGTGCAAATGAGCAAGTCAGGATTCATCACTTCAAAAGAAGGTGATGCTTCGCCGATCATGCCTGCAGTGAATTCAGTTTTGCTTTTTATAGATAAAGTGATTTTCTCAATCCCAACTTCATGTTCTACTTTCTTTTTGAAGCGAACTTGTTTCAGGTTTAAGATGATCTCTGTTACGTCTTCAGTAATTCCTTTCAGCGTAGCAAATTCATGATCTGCTCCGGCTACATTGATGCCAATAATAGCATAACCTTCGAGGGAATTCAACAGAACTCTGCGTAATGCATTACCAATGGTAACGCCATACCCCGGTTCTAAGGGACGGAATTCAAATTGTGCTTCAAAATCAGTACTTTTTTGGAGAACGATTTTGTCAGGCTTTACAAAATTTAAAATGGCCATTTTGTATTTTGTGGTTTTAATTTAATAATTGTGTTGTAGGCTTAGCCTGCTGGCTGAGCTTCCGGATCAGGTTACTTTGAATACAATTCTACAATGAGCTGCTCCTTGATATTTTCAGGAACGCTTTCCCTTTCAGGATAAGCGATGAAAGTACCTTGTTGTTCAGCATCACTGAAATCGATCCAGTTAAATTTCAAATTCTTGGGACGCATGCTACCTGTAAGGTTAGTATTGCCTGCACTCTTTTCTTTGAGGCCTATAACATCACCAGGCTTCAATGAGTAAGAAGGAATATTAGTAACGTGACCGTTAACTGTAACGTGTTTATGCGATACAAGCTGGCGTGCTGCCTGGCGACTTGGGGCGATACCCATGCGGAAAACAGTGTTGTCCAGGCGGGCTTCCAATAATTTGATCAGGTTTTCACCGGTGACACCTTTGCGGCGTGCAGCCTCAACGAATGTGTTGCGGAATTGTTTCTCCAATACACCATAAGTGTATTTCGCTTTTTGCTTTTCGCGAAGCTGAAGGGCATATTCACCTAAGCTTTTGCGTTTACGGGCAGCACCATGCTGGCCGGGAGGATTACTGTTTTTGGTTAACCATTTACCATTGCCTGTAATAGGCTCCCCGAATATCCTGGAGATCTTGGTTTTAGGTCCTGTGTAACGAGCCATGTTTTATAAATTGATTTTTTAGTGTCGGTACATCATCAGTAAAAATCAAAAATTAATGATGTACCCTGTGATAAATATGTTCAAGAGGTTCAAGAGGTTCAAGAGGTTCGAGATGTTCAAGATGTTCCAGAAGTCAAGGGTAAACCTTTTAAACCTCTTGAACCTGTTGAACGTTTTGAACCTTTTTATACTCTGCGTTTCTTCGGTGGTCTGCATCCATTATGCGGAAGCGGCGTGATATCTTTAATCATCGCGATTTCGATACCCGATTGTGATAATGCCCTGATTGCGCCTTCACGTCCTGAACCCGGCCCTTTTACAAATACATCACAACGCTTCATACCTGCGTCCAGTGCTACTTTAGCAGCGTCTGAAGCAGCCATTTGCGCAGCATACGGTGTATTCTTTTTGGAACCTTTGAAGCCCATCTTTCCTGCAGATGACCAGGAGATAACCTGGCCCTGCTTATTGGTAAGGCTGATAATGATGTTGTTAAATGATGCGGTAACATGAGCGTCGCCATAAGTATCCACTTTTACGACTCTCTTCTTTGATGATGCTTTAGCACTTGTTGCTTTTGCCATAATAGGTAATCATTGTTTTATTTAATTGATGTTTGACAACTGACTTTTAAAACTTAGCATGTTCTGCCAACTTTCAACTGCCTTCTGTCAACTGATTTAGCCCTCCCCTACTTACCTGGATCTGGCGCTAACTCGGGTTATGTAAGTAATATTAAAATTGATAATTCCACAATTGATTGCAGCCATTACTTCCCACTGCCTACCGCCCACTGCTTACTTCTTCGGTGCTTTCTTCTTTCCGGCAACTGTCTTGCGCTTTCCTTTTCTCGTACGGCTGTTTGTACGTGTACGTTGTCCACGGAGTGGCAATCCTTTACGGTGACGCAGGCCACGATAACATGCGATATCCAGTAAACGTTTAATGTTCATCTGAACTTCAGAACGAAGTGCGCCTTCAGTCTTGAATTCATTGTTGATTACATTACGAATAGCAGTTTGCTCATCATCATCCCATTCATTCACTTTTTTATCGTGACCGATACCTGCTTTATCTAAAATGTAGCGTGCTGTAGAACGGCCAATACCATAGATATATGTAAGTCCTATTTCACCCCTTTTATTTTTTGGTATATCAATACCGGCA
>JBKJPO010000378.1:0-2845 GCA_046595095.1 Chitinophagaceae bacterium | reverse complement strand
TTTGCCTATATATATTGTATTCACCATGCGGTCCGATTATATAGGACAGTGTGCTGCTTTTCGGGGCCTGCCTGAGTATATCGGTTTCTCACAGTTTTTTGTTCCAAGACTTAACCGGACACAGTTACAACTCGTAATTGAAGAACCAGCTATATTAAGTGGTAATCGAATTACCCGACGATTAACAGAAAGACTGATACATGATTTAACGGAAGGTGTTGATCAGCTTCCCATCATTCAGCATGCCCTTAACCAGGTATGGCATGCGGCTGATAACGGAAATGAAGAAATGGACCTGATACATTATGCGATGGTAGGGGGTATGCCGGTAAATGAATTACCTGACGAACAGATTGACATATTTAATAAATGGTTTGAAGGCCTGCCTCCGGAGATCAAAGCCTGTTATCATGAACCCAACCTACAAAATGTTCTTGATACCCATACAAACAAATTATATGAACAGGCAGCAGAATATTATGCTCAAAAAACACTAAAAAACATTTCAGAGGTAGACACAAAGGAGATAATAAAAAAATCTTTTATCTGTCTTACCAAGATTGACCAGAGCCGTGCTGTTCGTAACCGCATGACCCTTAAAGAGATTACCAATATAATAGGAAGACCCGCGTTTGGAACTAAAGAAGTAGGCGCAGTTCTGAATATCTTCAGGGAGCCCGGTAATACATTTATCCATCCTTTTATTTCAGATGACCCGGAAAGCCAGGCCCTGAATGAAAATGATATACTTGATATCACACATGAGAGTTTGATCCGTAATTGGAAATACCTGGGACAATGGGCCAAGGAGGAATTTGATAATTATACCATATCACTTGACTTTGAACAACAACTTAAACGCTGGGTAGAAAGTGGTAAGTCGAAAGATTACTTATTATCTATCGGTCCCCTGACCTATTTTGAAAATTGGTTCAACACTGCCAAACCCAATACTCATTGGATTGCCCGCTATATGCCTGAAGATACTGAGCAGGATAAAAAGCTGGCAAATGCAAAACAAGTACTTAGTAATGCGCAAGAATTTTTAACACGAAGTGCAAAAAAGCATTTGGTAACACGAACAGTAATCCGTTACGGACCCAAACGCATAGCTGCAGTGCTGGCTTTAATGGCTGTTATAGTATTCAGCTCATTTGCAGTGCGGGATTATTTCGAGAAGAAAAATGCATATGTGCTAAAATCCATAAAATCAAAATCATTTGAACTTGCTAATAAGCCTAAGGTGAGCGTAGAGTTTCCTGTGCCGGTGATAACCGAACAACTCATGCTCGGTAATATTACAATTCCGGAAGTGATCAATGCCATTACAGATACGATGCAGAAGATAAGGATCGCAACTGGCATAGCCACGCAATTAGTGACACAGGGGCGGAATGAGCCCAAAAAGGAAATTTTGCAAAGCCTGGGAATAGCGGATAGCCTGCTCAACAGCGTTAATAGCTCTATTCTGGATCCAGGGCAGTTATCAGCCGTACTCAAACTAATCAATGACTTCCGGGCTACAGCAGAAATGGGCTGGTACTTTAGCCAGGATAATTCCATTTATTCTTTGATAAAAAAGAATGCACAGCGCTCGGTTAATTCCGTCATGCTTATTATACATCAACAGCCTGATCTTTTTGATGATATTCAAAATCTTACCCTCTCTCTAGAAAATGGCATAAATCACAGGATGTTCACTGAAGAGCAAACAGACCAGATCCTTAAAATATTCTCTCCTTTTGAAAATACAAAAGCCCCAGCCTCCGGCTGGTTGACGAAAAGTTTTGCGCGGGATCAGTTACTTAAAAGAGGTACGTTGGTTTATGGTTTTAAGTTTAACAGTCTTTTCCAACAACTGGCTTATTTGTATGCCTCAAAAGGAAATAGCGAAAAAGCACTTCTTTGTGTTGATTCACTGTTGTTGCATAACCAGAATTATTATCAAAATGATTATGGGGCGATGGCTGACAATGCCACGAATATAGCTGCTGTATTTTATGCTTATGGTAAAAAAGAAGCGCTTGAAAATTTCGTAAACGGTTATTCTCAGAAAATTAAAAGTACCCCCCGGGATTTTTATACAAGGGTTGCTGGCAGGACTTTACTCACTCAGTCCACAGCCGGTGATGTAGATTTTTATGCAGGTGCTGGCCAGGAATTTACAAATTTAAATCTCAAGTTTTCACCGGATACACTGGTTACTTACTTTTATGGAAAGCTCCGGACGGAACTCTTGAAAGTGAATGATGCGGATGATCGTAATTTCAGCCTGGCCATTGCTTATAAAAACGAAGGGTTGATGCATTCCTACAGGCAGGAAATGCGGGGCCTGGCAAAAGCAAATACCCTGGATAACAATTTTAAAAAAGCCTGCGAACATTACCAGCAGGTATCTGATGAATTTTTGGGCCGTTCGTTACCGGTAACAGCCTCTAGTGGTTCTGAGCTCATTTCAATGACACAAAGTTTCCTGTTTCTTTTTCCTGATTTTCGGGTAACCTTTAACCCTGTAGAGCCCCGGTCCTATTATTATTATCAGTGTTCTCACTCTTTTGTTGAGTACCTGTTAAATAATGGCTTGTTCGATACCCTGTATACTAATAAAAGTGATCTGAAATATTTTGAATTATGGTTAAGTGACTATCATGTTCATATGAGTTCAAGGAACTGGATGATGCGTGATCAAATGCCTTATGAATTCCTGCAAAAGCTTGCTTTTCGTTGCTCCATTTTTAAAGCAAGCTTTTGCAGGAATTCATACGGCATTGGATCACGCATCATAGTGTTCCTTGAACTCATATGAACATGATAGTCTTTTAACCATAATTCAAAATATTTCAGA
>JBKJPO010000250.1:0-4584 GCA_046595095.1 Chitinophagaceae bacterium | reverse complement strand
CTTTGTTTCGGCCTGCAATTCTTTAACTAATCTTATTGCTGCAGCACTCAGGCCAAAATTATTTGCCGGAACCCTATTGTAATTATGCATTCCGATAATTACCTGTTTGTAACGCTTTTTTATCAGCGCAACAGTTGATAAGATCCGGGCTGCATCCTGTTTGTAATTGAAATAAAAAACATCCGCTTTATAATCATTACGCATCCGTTTTGCAAAAGCATTATCAGATGAAAGCCCGATGCCTACATATGCGATATCTCCCCTTCGTCTCTTTGACATGCTTAGCGGGAAAAAACTTTCATCCTGTTTTTTCAAAACAGTAATCGCATTCTCAGCAATAAGCTGGCGTAGTTCTGTAGCGTCTTTGTTGAGGTCATTGAGCAGGTTAGTAGTATCGATAGGTTGATATGAAGTAATGCCGTAATTGTATTTAACTTCAAGCACCCTTTTGCATTTTTCATTCAGATCATCCCAGGTTAAAGTTTTTTTTGATATTGCTTCTTTTATGCGTTTAATCGTCATGGGTATATCCTCAGGCAAGCAGAGCATGTCATTTCCTGCGATAAGGGATTGCACTGCAGCTTCACCATTGGGGAAGAATTTTTTTACTCCTTGCATTTCTATTGCATCAGTGAATGTAAGACCCTTGTAACCCAGTTCCTCGCGCATTAATGAGGTAACATTGTTTTTTGAAATTGATGTGGCGCGGTTTGCCCTGTTGTCGATTGCGGGGATATAGAGGTGGGCGATCATCACGCTGCCAATACCTGCTTTAAAAATTTCGCGGAAAGGAAAGAGCTCGAGCGAGTCAAGCTGTTCCTTTGATTTATTGATTACGGGAAGGTCATAATGAGAATCAACGGATACGTCGCCATGCCCCGGAAAATGTTTTGCACAGGCCATTACACCTACATCCTGCATACCTTTCATATATTGTATGCCGTAGAGTGCAACCTTATATTTATCCTCACCGAATGAACGGTCGTTGATCACGGGATTGTTGGGATTGTTGTTCACATCAACAACAGGGGCATAGTTAACGTGTATGCCTATACGCTTGCATTGGTTTCCAACTATTGTTCCGTATTTGTAGGCGATACTTGCATCCTGTGCTGCACCAAGCATCATCATCCTGGGAAAGCCCCGCACCCCTTCCATGCGCATTCCAACCCCGTTTTCCGCGTCTATAGAAATCATAATCGGGGTCTTTGCCATCTGCTGCAACTTGTTAACGATCAAAGCTTGTTTAACCGGTCCACCCTGGAAGAGACATATCCCACCAACGTTATACTGTTTTACAAGTTCGGCCACTTTATTCTCATAAAATGTAATAATTCCAGCCCTGGAATCAATGCTGGATAGTCTTACGATCATTAATTGTGCAATTCTTTCATCTTCACTAAGTGTATTGAAAACTGAATCTGCCCATTTCCTGGAAGCAGGTGTTTGTGGATCCTGAGCAATGCAAATACAGGAGAAAAGCAATGCGGAAAATGCTAAGTAAAATCTTTTCATAGACTCAATATCTAGCTCGCAAGTTAGGGAAATGATGGCATAGGAAACGTTATCAGGAAGTGAAGGTGGGTGGCGTTAGATAAATAATCAAATCTCTTTTATCCAGATAAAAATATTAAGCGGGGCTCCTAATCCAGTGTTATCATTCGCGGATATCGTTCAACACAATGCGGGTTGATATGCTTAAATTTGCATGTCTTAAACGCAGAAACGTGCCCGATATTATACAATTACTTCCTGAAAATATTGCTAACCAGATAGCGGCAGGTGAAGTTATCCAGCGGCCCGCCAGCGCAGTAAAGGAGTTGCTTGAGAATGCTGTTGATGCCGGGGCAGATGAGATCAGGCTGTTTATTAATGACGCTGGTAAATCCCTGATACAGGTAATTGATAATGGAAAAGGGATGAGTGAGCTCGATGCGAGGATGTGTTTTGAACGCCATGCTACTTCAAAGATCAGGAGCATCGATGATCTTTTTCATATCAAAACGATGGGCTTCCGGGGAGAAGCATTGGCAAGTATAGCTGGTGTGGCCCAGGTAGAATTAAAAACAAAGACTGCAAATCAACAGGCAGGTACCAGCATAGAAATAGAGAACAGTATTGTGAAAAGTCAGCAACCTGTAGCCATGCCGCAGGGAACCAATATTTCGATGAAGAATCTTTTTTTTAATGTACCCGCGAGGCGCAATTTTCTAAAATCCAATGCCTCAGAATTAAGACATATCATTGATGAGTTCACCAGGGTTGCCATGGCTTTTCCAGCTATATTTTTCTCACTCTCCTCAAATGGACAGGAAGTTTTTCATTTGGAAAAAGGAAGTTTGAAACAGCGCGTACTCCAGGTGATGGGCAGCGCATACAATTCTAAATTGGTAACTGTGCAGGAGCAAACTGATTACATGAACATCTCGGGGTTTGTAGGTAAGCCAGAAACTGCAAAGAAGGCGAGGGGAGATCAATATTTCTTTGTAAATAATCGCTTCATCAAAAGTGCCTACCTCAATCACGCCGTAGTAAATGCTTTTGCAGAGATGATACCGAAGGATAGTTTCGCCATGTATGCACTCTTTATTGATCTTGACCCTTCAGTGCTCGATATCAATGTGCACCCTACCAAACAAGAGATCAAGTTTGAGGATGAACGCATCGTTTATGCATTCGTGCAATCTGCCGTAAAGCATGCCCTGGCACAGTTCAGCATTACCCCAACTTTAGATTTTGAACTCGATTCAGGCATCCAGAACCTCGATGCCGTTACTCAGCCATTTACAAGTGAGAGGCAATCTGCCGCTTCCTCTTCAACCTTGTACCAAACATTTTCTCAAAAAAACCAGGCTCACCTTATCGACAGTAAAAACCAGCTTGGCCACTGGACAGATCGTGATGATGACATTCCCCAGCTAAGTAAAAATCCGGGAATACAACAGGAAGGATCTAACGATTCGCAAATCTCTCCTGTGTTTCCCACTGAAAAAAGTTTTGTTCCCTTCACTGATGATTTTACCCAAATTCATACTACCTATATCCTTAGCCAGAACGATAAAGGCTTTATCGCCATACACCAGCAAAATGCACACGAACGGATTCTCTATGAACGTTTTGCAGCGGCTACGCATGGGAAACCCATTGCAACCCAGCGAAACCTTTTTCCCTCAACCATGGAGATGACACCAATTGATTCCCTGCTGATGACGGAACTGATCCCGGACCTTCAAAACCTGGGCTATATGGTGGAACCATTCGGATTGAACACATTTGTAATCCAGGGCACTCCCGCGGATGTGCTTGAAGGAAATGAAAAAGCGGCATTGGAAAAAATGATTGAACAATACAAACATTTCAGCAATGACCTCAAATACAGCAAGCGAGAAAAATTGTTACGCTCCCTTGCATGGCAACAATCTGTAAAAACCGGAACTGTGCTTTCCAAAAAAGAAATGCATGCCCTTGCCGAAGATCTTTTCGCGTGTGCCGTACCGAATGCCACACCAAACGGGAAGCCAACGTATATGGAGTTCAAAAAAGCGGATATGGATAAGATGTTTGGGAGATGATGACGTAGGTTCGAGGAGTTCAAGGGGTTCAAGAGGTTCAAGGGGTTCAAGAGGTTCAAGAGATTTAAACCAGGTATAACTTCTTAAACTTCTTGAACCCCTTGAACTCCTTGAACTCCTTGAACCCCTTGAAAGTTAAAAACTAAAATTTCTGAAACTGCGAATAGCATACCCTGTTACCATATACTACCCTCATTGTGTATAGTCCGGGTACAAGGGTCTCCACATTAATACTGACAATATTGTTTCCCGTAAAACCTTGCTGGTGTTTTTCTCTAACCAATACATTCAATGTATTGTAGATGTAAGCATGAATCATTTCCGGTTGGGTAAGTTGAACATTTACATTTACAATCGTATGCGTTGGATTAGGATAAGCCTGGAGGTGGCAAACACCGCCTAGCTCTCCGATTCGAATCACTTCACAATATTCTTTTATACAACGACCGGCCACAGTAGCTTTGAGGCAAACCAGGTAATAACCCGTATCAGGGAAAGTATAAACCGGATTGTTTTGCTGGATCACTAAAGGTGGTGAACTGATTGATGCGGGCAATTTAGTTATGGTCCATATCTGCGAATTGATTGGATAATTGCTAACTGCTGTGAATGATAATCTATTTGGTATGCCCAGAGTTCTGCTGTATTCAAATTTCAGCCGAACACTATCGCAATTTATACAATCTCCTGTCTGTACCAATCCACAAGTGGTGGAAGCGCAATCAAGCGATTTGAATACGGTGAGGCATACGTTATAATTTCCTGCCCTTACATATTTGTGTTGCGGCGACATTTCATGAGATCCCGTTCCATCACCGAAGGTCCAATGATACTGCCATGCGCTGTTTTTCTGCAGAGGTTTAAACTGGAATTCAAGGCAATCATTGCTGAACTTTGAAGACTTCCATTTTGAAATATCCTGGCAATTTGTAGGTGCAGCAACTGTGATAGAATCACATTTCTCTTTTACGCATCCGGGGAAGAATTCGACACGGAGACATACATAATAGCG
>JBKJPO010000081.1:0-5433 GCA_046595095.1 Chitinophagaceae bacterium | reverse complement strand
CCTTCTTCGAACTGTAGGGAAGGTACCCAGCCTAGCTCATTTTTAAGCTTTGTTGAATCAATTGCATAGCGCATGTCGTGACCAGCCCTGTCTTTTACAAATGTTATCAATTTAGCTGAAGTACCTTCGGGTCGGCCAAGTTTTGTATCCATCTGATTACATAGCTCATAGATAATATCGATGTTCTTCCACTCATTATGGCCACCAATATTGTAAGTTTCCCCGGTTTTTCCGGTGTGAAAAATAAGATCGATTGCAGCTGCATGGTCTTCAACATACAGCCAGTCCCTGATGTTCAAACCCTTTCCATAGATAGGGAGTGGTTTTTCGTTTAATATATTATTGATGCAAAGTGGGATGAGTTTTTCCGGAAACTGGTAAGGCCCATAGTTATTTGAACAATTTGATATCATAACCGGCAGGCCATAAGTATGATAAAATGCCCTCACGAGGTGATCGGAAGAAGCTTTAGAAGCTGAATAAGGACTCCTTGGGTCGTATGCGGTTTGTTCTGTGAAAAATCCTTCAGCACCTAATGATCCATAAACTTCATCTGTGGAAATATGGTAAAATAATCTTCCTTCATAATTTCCGGACCAATGCTGCCTGGCAGATTGCAAAAGTGCTGCTGTTCCCATTACATTTGTTTCCACAAAAGCCAGGGGATTTTCAATCGACCTGTCTACATGAGATTCTGCAGCACAATGGAGAACAGCATCGAAATCATATTCTTCAAATAATTCCCCGAGGAAAGTAAGATCCCGGATATCTCCTCTTACGAATGTATAATTGGGCGCATCTTTTATGTCTGTAAGATTCTCAAGATTACCTGCATATGTAAGCAAATCCAGGTTAATGATCTTGTAATCAGGATATTTCTGAACAAATAACCTTATTAGGTGAGAACCGATGAAGCCTGCACCTCCGGTTATAAGCACTTTCTTTTCCATTGCGTGGTATTGATTAAAAAATGGTGGCAAAAATAGGGAATTTGATTGGGAGAAGAATGTCCTATCTGCAATGTCTTGCTGGAATGCGCAACGAAAGAGTTCAAAATTTGAGGATAGGTACAGGGTTAAAATCTGAAGATGGGCGCAGCCATTTTCTACATAATGCTGCATTTCACCGAGGGTTAGGTTTAAAGACAGGGCAACCATTCTCTACACAATGGCGCCCAATTTTTAAGCTAACAGTTTCCCCGCCATGAAATATTGCCAGCTATTATCTCCTTTTTCATCCGCGGCTAATGCATCGGCTTTACGGTCAAGGATTTCTTTTTTAAGTATTTTATTTTGAACAAGAATTTCTTTGTAATGCCTTATCGTATCCTGTAGCCTGGGATTTTGCATCCATGTTTTTTGTGGGGGCTCGAACCCGGTCTTATCCTTTCGCCAGGTTATTTCCTGCGGGAGGATGTATTCAAAACTTTTTCTGAGCAGGTATTTCGTCCAGCCATGATGTATTTTAAATTGTGCAGGTAGAGAAAAAAAGAACTCTACCAATTCATGGCTTAAAAAGGGTAGCCTCACCTCCCTGCTGTGCGCCATAGAATTCCTATCAGCATAACGAAGCAGGTTTTCGAGGCCCGTTGTAGTACATGATTCATAGAGAGCCTGATTCAACGTACCGGGATTGTTATAAAAGTTGATGGCTTTATGCTTGTTGGTTTTTTTAAAACCGTATTCCAGGTCATCGTGCACATGACGATATTTCCACTGTTTGGCCCTGTTAGCCATTCCTTCCAGTAAGGACTGTGGTAGGTTCGCTTCAATCCTAAAACGCAGATCAATCTCTTTTACATGGGTTGAGGTTTCAATATACTGCTGGTATTCTTCATTAAAAGCCGGTTTGTTTTTACAATACAATTCCTTAAAAAATGGTTTGTAATAATGCGTGTACCCCGCAAGCACCTCATCTGCTCCCTGGCCATCAAGCAATACTGTAACCTTATTTTGCGCAGCTAATTTATATACATCAAATTGTGCAAATACGCTTGCAGAATGAAATGGTTCTTCCTGGTGGTACATTACTTTGTCGAGCTCAGTGATCAGCAAGTGTTCGTTGGGAACTGTTGCATAGGCTTTTGCCTGGATACTATGTGTAACGAGTTCCTGGAAGAAACTTTCATCTTTTTCAAAACCGGGAAATTGGGCCGAGAAGGTGGCCCGCTGAGGCATATGTTTGCAATTAGGACCATAAGTTTCTTTATCAATATCATTGATCATCATCGCTATCAGTGAACTATCGATCCCACCGCTAAGACTGCTTCCAACTGAAACATCACTGCGCAGGCGACGGCGCACACTTCGCTCAAAAAGCATCCTTAATTTATCCTGTGCATCTTCAATACTGATTTCCGGACCCTGTTTTTTCCAATTTATGTCCCAGTATCTCTTTGTGGTTAATGTTATGGTATTACAATCGAGGATGCAATAATGTGCCGGGGGAAGCTTGATGATTTCGTCAAAAAAAGTTTGGCTCTTATCAGAAACATTCTCAACATAACCGAACATGAAATAATTATAGAGCATAGCATGTGATGGTATTTTGGGAACTCCCGCTGCCCAAAGCGCTTTCATTTCGCTGCCAAATAAAAACTCCTTGCCCTCTCTATAATGGTAATAGAATGGTTTCTCGCCGAATCTGTCTCTTGCACAGAATAATTTATTCTCTTGTTTGTCAAAAATGGCGAAAGCAAACATTCCATCAAGTTCTGCCAGGCAATCTTCTTTGAGCTCTGCATACAAAGCAAGAATCACTTCGGTATCAGAAGCAGTATGAAATTGATAACCTTTGGAAGAGAGCGTGGCCTTGAGCTCCAAATAATTATATATGGCACCATTGAACACAATCGTGTACCGATCCATATAATGCATGGGTTGTGCCCCGCATTTAATGTCAATGATGCATAACCTTCGATGTCCAAACAATAAATTCTCGCCATTATTCCAGGAAGAACCATATTCAGGTCCGCGGTGGATAAGACTATCCGTCATTTTCTGCAAAGACTCATGATCTGCAGGTGTGATAGCTTCCTTGATTATGCCGGTTATTCCGCACATGGGGTTACTTTAATTGACAATTTAAAATGCTGATACCAGTTCACAGCCGGAAATTGCCCGCCTTAATTGGTTTACTGATAATGGCGAAATACAAATTTACTCTATTCTGGCCTACCTTCGCGCTCATATGCATTATGCTTCGGTCGAAAATATATCCAAATCCTTTGGAGTCAGAACATTATTCAAAAATATCAGCTTTCACGTTGAAGAGGGTGATAAGATTGCTTTTGTAGCCAGGAATGGGAGTGGCAAATCAACATTACTCAAGATCATTACCGGGCTCGATACGGTTGATACTGGTACTGTATGGGTGCACAAAGACATCAAGGTGGTGATGCTTCAACAGGATACTGCTTTCGAGAATAATAAGTCTATCTGGGATAATGTGCTGAGGCTTGATAATCCTGTTGTAAAAGTGGTTAAGGAATATGAAATGTATCTCGAAGAAGGTGGAGATGATGAGGACAAACTAAACGAACTCATTCACAAACTCGATGAATACAATGCATGGAATTTTGAAAGTGATCTCAAGATAATTCTAGGTAAACTTAATCTACATCACCTCAACGAACCGGTTGGAAATCTAAGCGGAGGTCAGAAAAAACGTGTGGCTTTGGCACAGGCGCTCATCGAATCGCAACTTAATGAAGACCGTTGCCTGCTTATCCTGGATGAGCCTACGAACCATCTCGATGTGGACATGATCGAATGGCTGGAAAATTTTCTCTCTGCCCAAAAAAGCACTTTACTTCTAGTTACCCATGACCGCTATTTTCTCGACAGGGTGTGTAATGAGATCATCGAACTCGATGATGAAAAGCTTTATGTTTACAAGGGCGATTATGATTATTTCCTCGAACAAAAATCTCTGCGTCTTGAGGTGCAACAAAGCGAATTACAAAAGGATAAAAATATTTTCAGGAAAGAATTAGAATGGATGCGCAAACAACCAAAGGCAAGAACAACCAAATCAAAAAGCAGGCAGGATGCATTCCTCGTAGTGGAAGATCGGGTGAAACAACAAAATGAAATTGCGGAGGTAAGCCTGCAGGTAAAGATGACGCGCATGGGTGGTAAGGTGCTTGAATTTAAGAAAGTTCATAAGCGTTATGGTAACAAGCCTATCCTCAACGGATTCGATTACACTTTCAAGCGTGGTGAAAGGATTGGGATTGTTGGGAAAAATGGTGTTGGTAAATCCACTTTTCTGAAAATAGCACTTGCACTCGAAAAGCCGGATAGTGGCAAGATCAATCATGGAGATACCATTGTATTCGGAAATTTTTCGCAGGATGGTCTGCAATACAAAGAAGATAAACGAGCGATTGAATATGTAAAAGATTTTGCAGAATTTTTCCCGCTTGCCGATGGCAGCAAGATTAGTGCAACACAGTTTATGGAGAAATTCGGCTTTATGGCTGAGCAGCAATATACGCCACTAAGTAAATTAAGTGGAGGTGAAAAAAGAAGACTGCATTTGCTGAGTGTATTGTTCCTCAACCCAAACTTTCTTGTGTTAGATGAACCGACAAATGATCTTGACCTGCAAACATTACGAACCCTGGAAGAATTTCTTCGTGATTTTCCAGGCTGTATCATAATCGTTAGTCATGACCGTTACTTTATGGACAGGGTGGTAGATCACCTGTTTGCTTTTGAAGGAGAAGGTGTGGTACGTGATTTTCCGGGGAACTATTCCCAATACCGGGAGTGGAAAGAAAAGGATGATGCGAACGCAAAACTTCCTGTATCAAAAAAGGCCGGTACTGCTCCTATTGCTCATGCGACTCCCTCTATTAAACATAAATTGTCTTTCAAAGAGAAGACTGAATTTGATAACCTCGATAAAGAAATTCCTTTACTAACTAAAGAGAAGTCTGAACTGGAAGAAAAAATGCAAGGGGGAAGCATTAGTTTTGAAGAACTGCAAAAGGCATCTGAGCGCGTTAGTACGCTTATTTCCTTGATTGATGTTAAGGAGAACCGGTGGTTGGATTTGTCTGATAAAGTTTGATTAATTGGAATTAGTCAGCACGGATTAACTAACATTCCTTGAGGTTCCATTATCCGCAGATTAAATCTTTGGAACCCCATAAGTCTTAAGAATTTGCTCTGCCTTTGCAGCCTTTTCCTTAAAGAAAAGTTTGTCATCATACTTACCATTTAAATTTGGGTTTACCCTGACTCCTTTTAGAAGTTTTACCTTGGATTCGGTTTTCTTTGTTTTCATGATTACAAATTTACATATTGCAGACATCATTCAGCAATCTTGAAAAAGATATAAGTTCTGCAAAGTGCAAAACCTCATAATTCCTAAAGAATATTCCAGCATAACTCTGTTGAAAACATAGCTACTCAAAATCCACCAAAT
>JBKJPO010000541.1:0-5082 GCA_046595095.1 Chitinophagaceae bacterium | reverse complement strand
GATGGATAAACTATTATAGGAATGTGCTGGGTATCGTCCGCATCCATGAGGTAAGCGAAGGCATTTTTTGATGATCCTTCAATGTGAATATCAAGGATAATGAGATCAGGTTTTTCGAATTCCATATGCTCAAACATCTTTTTCCAGGTTAAGTTATCTTCAATAAAGAAACCTTTCATGCCAAGTAATTGTTTTACTGCAAACGGAATATCCAGGCCATTATCAATAACAACGATCTTTTCCATTGGATAGATTTTTTGGATGATGCACATGTAACGCATTTCTAAATGCTTTATTGTGCTTAATTCCAGCTAATTCTAAAGTTGGATCATACTGCCTTGGGATGGTTAAACTCCTATTGGGCCCAATTATTAAGCCATCCTTTACTTCGTCAACTTAAGCCTCTGAATACCAATGCCTTAGATTTTGCTGAATTGTTTTTCTATAGTATATCGATCTGAATTTGTACGGAAGTACCTTTTTTTCATTCCAAAATAAGATGAAGTTTAACTTTTTGATCCTCGCGGCCTGGCAGCTTTCTTTTTGCCAATCAACAGCAATTGTTCTTTTTGATTCGAGACATCCAACAGGATGATGGCCAATACCACTCGTGCACAAAATTTATGAAGTGTTTGTTTTTCATTAATTGTCATTTGCTAAAATATGCCTGCATACTAAGACCAGTTGTAGAAAATAAACGAATTATCCAGGAAAGCTAACTAATAATTAGTTCGGACTCTTCATTATGCTCGAGGTCCGACCTGCTTGATGAATTTCCTGAGGAGTACGATTTGTCCAAGATGATAGAGGTCATGTTGAATTATTCCATGTATATGTTCATAATAACTCATATTGTTATCGGGGTATAAAAATTCAAGATCCTCCTCTTTACATTTTTTCAAAAAGTTAGTCCAGGTATTCTGAGAATCTTCAAGTCTTTCCAGCGTTTTAATCCAGGCAGTTTCTTGTTTGTCTATAATGGGAACAAAGAAATTGTTATCAGGTGACTTAATTACTTTCCCTTGCAAACGCTGAAGAACGACGAATCTCCATTCGATAAGATGATTTAAAATTTCCCAAATGGAATTCCAATTGGGATAAAGCTTTCTTGAAGCCTCACTGGCACTAATATCTGTCAACACTCCTATTATGTTCACATCAATCCAGGGATTGCCCTGGTAGAGATCATCAAATAATTTTCTAATGCGGATTGTTTCTTTCATTACTTCCAGGTTTTAAATGGCTGTGGATGCTTTTTATTTTTGCCTAAAACTATGATCAATGTTTTTTTATTTCTGATAACCTGGAATTATAAACCAGGAGCAATTTCAGTTGGGTAGTGGTTGAATTGTTCTTATAAATTTATCGATGTCAAATTAGCAAATATTTCTATGACAAACGATCAATATTTTTTTAAAAAAATGAGACCGATAAATATTTTTAAGCAATATTTTGGATTAGATTATCTTAATGTCGGCAATGTTTAAATTATCAATTTAACAAAAGTATCGATGAAGAAAACCGCGTAATCGATCCCGGATAAGAATATTGATGAATATCTTGCAAATGTTCCGGAACAAGCAAGAATGACGCTTGACAAAATTCTTGCGGTAAATAGTCGGGGCGCGAATATAAAATAAAATAATATTTTGTATGGTGATAAGGAATGTATCAAAGCAAACCCTGATTATTAAATCATATAGCAGATGTCAAAATCACAAGGAACAACTGAACATCCATGGAAATTGAAACATAATTCTAAGAACAATAAAATGAGGGGTATTTAACATGCTGGTTCGTGAAGCAGTCATATCAGACATAGCACAGATTCAAATCGTAAGGCATTCAGTAAAAGAAAACATGCTATCTAACCCTGGGTTAGTCACAGATCAGCATTGCAATGATTACCTGACAAAGAAAGGCAAAGGCTGGGTTTGCGAAATTGATCAAACAGTTGTTGGCTTTTCCATTGTCGACTTTGAAGGCAATAATATCTGGGCATTATTTGTAATTCCGGAGAAGGAAGGAATGGGAATAGGCAGGCAATTGCATGATACCATGCTTGATTGGTATTTTAACCAGACAAATAAAAACGTATGGCTTAGCACCAGCCCAAAAACCAGAGCTGAGGCCTTTTATCGTAAATCAGGTTGGAAAGATGTAGGCTGGCATGGCAAAGCAGAAATAAAATTTGAAATGACAATTGAAGATTGGAAGGGCAGACTAATCGCAAACGATGGCTCAGTAACAGCTTAGCAAAATATTTTGTAAAAAGTACAAGTTCTTCAACAAATTTGTATTTTACTTTGGAATGATACAAATGGTGCACTAATTTAAATGGGGTCGCTTAGCAAAACTTCCTTAATATCAAACTAAAACTAACAAGTATGAAAACTCGAATTTATTTATCAGCGTTATTATTTCTGCTCATCAACAATATTACATTTTCGCAAGATGCTGAAGGGTGCAAGGAACACCCGATGTTTCCAACCCGGATGTCAAATTATCTGATTAGTGATTGCAAACACAATTATGATGCGGTAAATTTTAACCTGGCTGTAGAGGAATCTAAAATGTTAACTAAAGAGGGAACAAATACCCAGATTCAATATAATTTTAATTTCGAATCGGGGCAACAAAAGCCGAGCGTATTGCAAATTCTTAGGAACTACGAAAATGCTGCAAAAAAAATTGGAGCAACCACAGTGTTTCTGAATGTTAATGAGGGCATAGGTGTATTTAAGTTAATGAAGAATGGCAAAGAAACTGCCTGGATTAAAGTTCAAGCAGGTGGAAGTGACGGCACAGATTTCTATGTATTGTACATACTTGAATTAGAGGAAATGAAACAGGAAATATCGTCTGCTGACATTTTAAACGCACTGAATACGGATGGACACATTTCTTTATACATCAACTTTGAGACAGGGAAAGCTGCGATTAAGCCGGAATCTCAAATAATAATTGACCAGGTGACTGAGATGCTAAAAGCCAATTCTTCATTAAAAATAAGTATAGAAGGCCATACAGACAATGTTGGAACACCGGCTGCAAATAAACTGCTTTCAGAAAATCGGGCCAGGGCGGTAATGGATGCTTTGGTAGCGAAAGGGATTGATAAGTCGAGGCTTTTAGCAAAAGGCTGGGGGCAGGATAAACCCGTGCAAGACAACAATACTGATGAAGGAAAAGCTAAGAACAGGAGAGTGGAAATTGTGAAATTGTAGCTGCCTTAAGAATCTAAAAAATATTTTGTTTGATCGGGCTGCCTGGCTATTTACCTATAAATCCGGGTGTGAATAATCTGCACAATCAAAATGATACAAACGGCTTCATCAAAAATGGAAAAACATTTTAATCCAGCCCCGGACTTGATGCAGCTAAATTTCATCATTGGGAACTGGCATTCAGAAGGAGAACTGCTGGCAAATTCTTCCAGCCCTCCGGTCAGGATTAGTGGTACCGATAGCTACGAATGGGTTGCCGGAGGATTTTTTATTCTGCATAGGGTTGATGTCCTCATGGGTGATGAACCTGTTGAGGTGATAGAATTAATTGGCTATGATCCTTTGAGTAACACATACTCCATGAAATCCTTTGACAACAAGGGAGAATTTACAATGATG
Organism: Chitinophagaceae bacterium; assembly: GCA_046595095.1. Lineage (GTDB taxonomy): Bacteria > Bacteroidota > Bacteroidia > Chitinophagales > Chitinophagaceae > Ginsengibacter. Next base: position 1,456 of record JBKJPO010000541.1, on the reverse strand, counting down.
GAGGCAAATATTGATCCATTGAGACGCCTGCATATTAGTGGAGAGATGGTTCGTTCAACACTTGTTCCAGGTAAAGATGGTAATAAAATGACGGCTTCATGGGATCGCACAGATGATGGCTCAACATGGATACCCTGGATTGAAATGAAGTTTATAAAATAAAAAATATACTCATGTTTGTAACATAGGCAACGATTCTATTTCAAATTACACAATATAATTCCATTCATGTAGATCCACAGCTAGTCCCAAACGAATCTCTTCGAGCTTGCGTTTTAATTCCTGCGAAAGCATCTTATTATTTTGTTCCGGTAAAATGAAATCCTTCCCATCAATATTGATTGTGCTTATGGGCGCAATAACTGCGGCTGTTCCTACACCAAACGCTTCTGCAATCCTGCCATCATGGAAAGCTTTTTCTACCTCCACAATAGAAACTGGCCGCTCTTCTACTTTATAGCCAAGGTCATTTGCCAACGTTAGTAAAGAATCCCGTGTAACACCGTCAAGTATGGAATCAGAAATTGGCGCTGTTACCAGGATATCATCTATTACAAACATTACGTTCATCATTCCCGACTCTTCAATATATTCATGTGCTGTAGCGTCGGTCCATAATACCTGGTCGTAACCTTCTTCCCGGGCTATACGGGTAGGATAGAAAGCGCCACCATAATTGCCACCGCATTTTGCAGAACCTGTGCCTCCCTTTGCCGCACGAATATATTGTCTCTCTACTTTTACTTTTATCGGTTCAACATATAAACCGGGCACGGGTCCTGTAAATATGATGAAACGATATTCGCTCGAAATTTTTACACCAAATCTTGCTTCAGTTGCAATCACAAAAGGGCGAATGTATAATGCATGCCCCGGATGTTCAGGTATCCAAGCCTTGTCTGTTTCAATCAATTGCATCATGCCTTCTATAAAAATATCTTTGGGTGGTACAGCCATACACATCCTTTGCAGCGATCTTACAAAACGCTCGTAATGCTTTTCCATCCTAAAAATATTTGCCCGCCCATCTTCCATGCGGAATGCTTTCATTCCTTCAAAAACGGTTTGACCGTAGTGAAGCGCCAGAGTTGAAGGACTGAGGGACAAGTTTGTGTATGGCAGAATCTGCGGCTGGGACCATTCATCATTTTTGAAATCGCAAACCAGCATGTGGTCAGATGTGTATTTGCCAAATTCGAGATTTTTAAAATCAACTTCGTTGAGTCTGGAATGGCGGGTCTTGATAACGGGTATGCTTGCACAGAGTTCCATATATTTAAGCTTTTATTTTTATTTAGTCCGGTTTAGAATAAATCCATTCTCTACTTTTTCCAGGCCGGCTCGTGGATAATATTCCATAGCGGTTGAAACCGAGAGAAGCAGTACCATAGATTCTTCACCAACTTTATCTTTGGTTAGCTCAATCATTTTTTTACCAATACCTTTTTTCTTATAA
>JBKJPO010000525.1:0-14144 GCA_046595095.1 Chitinophagaceae bacterium | reverse complement strand
TACATTAATATGTTCAGAGATCTTGGAGAGCACCTGGTATTGGTTTGCATAAGCAGATTCCGGTAGGCCTAACTCTTTCAAGCCAATAATATTCTTGATAAGAATATTCTGGTACCTGATTGCCGAAGGCAGAATAAAATTTGTTGCTATATCACCCATAACTCTAGCTTCAATCTGCACCTTCTTAATATAATTTTCTACAAGTATTTCATGACGGGCCTCAAGTTCCGAATGGGAATAAATATTGTTGTGCTTAAATAATTTTTTTGATTTCTCCGTAACAAATGCATCCAATGCGAGCGGTGTGGTCTTAACATTTGCAAGCCCTCTTTTCTTTGCTTCCTTCTCCCATTCATTGCTGTAGCCATCACCTTCGAAAAGTATTTTTTTGCTCTCCACGATATATTTCTGGATGATCTGCATTATGGCGACTTCTTTTTTCTCGCCCCCGGTGATTAATGCTTCAACATCATCTTTGAATCTATTGAGCGTTTCGGCCATGATTGTATTTAGCACTGTCATTGCACCGGCACAATTTGCAGATGAACCTACTGCACGGAATTCAAATTTATTCCCGGTAAATGCAAACGGTGATGTTCGGTTACGATCAGTATTATCGAGCATCAATTCAGGTATACTTTTATGGATATCAAGCTTTAGCATGGCTTCATCCTGTTCATCAAACTTGCCACCAACGCGACTTTCAACCTGGTTCAACACATCAAACAGGTATTTACCAATAAAAATCGAAATGATTGCAGGTGGTGCTTCATTTGCTCCAAGCCTGTAATCATTACCGGCAGAAGCTATTGAGGCCCGCAATAAATCAGCATAGTCATGTACAGCTTTGATCGTGTTCACAAAAAATGTAAGGAACATCAGGTTGGTCTTCGGCGTTTTACCCGGGGCAAGTAAGTTTACCCCGGTGTTGGTCGCCATGCTCCAATTGTTATGCTTGCCACTGCCATTAATTCCAGCGAAAGGTTTTTCATGCAGGAGCACCATCAGGTTATGCCTTTTGGCCACTCTTGTCATTATGTCCATCAATAGCGTGTTGTGGTCAACTGCAAGGTTACATTCTTCAAATATTGGGGCGCATTCAAACTGTGCAGGCGCAACTTCATTGTGCCTGGTGCGGAGTGGAATACCAAGTTTGTAAGCTTCTTCTTCGTAGTCGCGCATAAAAGCGTATATGCGTTCTGGTATGGAACCAAAATAATGATCTTCGAGCTGCTGTCCTTTTGCAGGAGCATGCCCGAATACAGTTCTGCCGGTGAGTACGAGGTCGGGTCGGGCATTGGCTATACCCGCATCCACTACAAAATATTCCTGTTCCCATCCAAGAGTAGCGGTTACCTTGGTAACATTTTTATCAAAATACTGGCAAATATCCACTGCAGCCCTGTCGAGTGCCACGATGGCTTTTAGCAATGGCGTCTTTGCATCAAGAGATTCACCAGTGTACGAAACAAATATCGTGGGGATGCATAAAGTTCGCCCCTGGCCTATCTCCATAATAAATGCAGGCGAAGATGGATCCCATGCCGTGTATCCTCTTGCCTCAAATGTAGCACGCAGGCCACCGCTTGGGAATGAAGATGCATCTGGCTCCTGTTGAATCAATGCAGCCCCATCAAATTCTTCTATCGCTGTACCGTCACCTTTGATTGTAAAAAATGAATCATGTTTTTCGGCAGTGGCACCGGTTAGTGGTTGAAACCAATGGGTAAAATGCGTAACCCCTTTTTTCTCAGCCCAGCTTTTCAAACCTCCTGCAATCTGGTCACCCATTTTACGATCGATTTTGCTCCCACTACGGATGGATGCGGTGAGGCTTTTATATGCCTCTTCACTTAAATGACCCCTGGCTACTATATTCGTAAAAACGTTTTCACCGAATATAGCTGTAATCTTTTTTGGTCCAATTACCGGGGTGGTTAAGGAATTTGAAGTTAAATTTTCAATCGCTTTAAATCTTAAAGAAGACATTTTTTTAATTTTATTAATAGCAAAAGAAATTCAAATGGGTAAATTTTCCAATTATATTTATTTTAATGTGGAAAAACTGGCATTTAGGTGGAGAAAATTAAATATATATTATTTTTTAATATGTAAGAATGTTCTTAGATTTTCCCAATTTATGAGACTGAGCATGGGGATAATCAGAAAGGGAAAATATAGACTTCGATATCTGGATATTGCCCCAAAAATGGGTACGGTGTAGCCAATGATCAGCAGCATGGAGAAAGCGAAGAAAATTCCAAAATAAACAAACGGGTCGAGGGTTTCTTTATTTCTAAAAAAAACAAAGACGAGAAAGATGAGCTCATAAAATAAAATTTCACCTGAAGCTGGTAATTGAATCAAGTCAGGCGTTTCAGTAACATACGGCCGGAAGAGGGAATGATTAATTGCCTGGGGAGCATTGTTCATAAAACTCCTGAAATTCGGAAATAATGGATTTACGGGAACTGCCGATGTTCCATCACTTAGCACAACAAATTGCAATTGCCTGTCTGAAACATATTTGGGCAGGTCGAGCCGGGGATGTAGGCGCCCGATATTAAAAAAAAGTAAAATAAATACAAGGTAAATAATAGTAAATGTCTGTAAGGCATAACGCTTGAATTTTTCTACGATCAGCCATGCTGCTATGGCGGGTAAAAAAGGGATAAAAACGAAATTCCGGAACAAAAAGATTATTCCGAGGCCAAGTATTATCCCCATAATCCTTTTTAATGAGAAATGGTCAACCCTAATGGCATAAAACAGATTATAAATACAAAGTCCGATGCCTAATAAAATTAGCCCATCCCTGTGTATACCACTCGTATAATACAGGAAGGATGGCAAAAGAAAAACGGGGAAGATGAGTAACAGTTTTTGTTGTGGAAATATCTTTTGAAATACACGGTAGATGCTGAAACAACCAAATAATATAAGAAAATTATAAAAGATAATATTGATATAATAATTACTGCCACTAAATAGGTTAAAGATGGAAAGTAGTTTGGAGATGAGGTTAGTTCTAAGGTCATTCCAGAATGAATTTGAGCTATCAAGTACCCGGCTCATACCTTCATTGTAATTATTTTGAAAAAGGTTAGTAAAATAAGTGATTGGATCAGATGAAAGCAGCTTTAATTCTAAAACGCCCTCTCTATGGAAAGACCAGCTGTCTGATACTTCAAAATAGTGTAGGCTTATGTAACCATATAAACAGCCCGCAAAAACTTTAACAAGGAATAGCCCGATTATTATTCTGCGATCAAGCCCACTGTTGGTGAAGAATTTAATCTTAGTTACCAGCCAGCAAAAGAAGAGTAGATATATGGCAAACAGCAGGTAATCCAAGTCGTTGTTTTGATGTGGGAAGTTAGTTAAAATTATCGCATGGGTAATTCATGGCATAAGCTACATTGATTGTATTTTTATCTTTTCAAATATTATGGACACAAACGTAGAGGTAGCAGAAAAGCTTGGCCTAAAAGCAGACGAATTCGAAAAGATAAAGGAAATACTTGGCAGGGTGCCAAATTTTAATGAACTGAGTGCCTACTCGGTAATGTGGAGCGAACACTGCAGTTACAAAAATTCCATACGATGGTTAAAAACTTTGCCCCGCGATGGAGGCCGGTTACTGGTAAAAGCTGGTGAAGAAAATGCAGGCCTGGCCGATATTGGTGATGGCTATGCCGTAGTTTTTAAAATTGAAAGTCACAACCATCCATCAGCAATTGAGCCATTCCAGGGTGCAGCTACAGGCGTTGGAGGTATTCATAGGGATATTTTCACGATGGGGGCCAGGCCGATTGCTTCGCTCAACTCTCTTCGTTTCGGTAATATCAATGAAAATAAAACCCAACACCTGCTTCACGGTATTGTGCATGGTATCGGGCATTATGGCAACTGTTTCGGTGTTCCAACAGTGGGTGGTGAAATTTATTTCGAAGAATGTTATCATACCAACCCGTTAGTTAATGCGATGAGTGTTGGCGTCGTTAGGGTAGGGCAAACCGTGAGTGCCACTGCTGAAGGAGAAGGCAACCCTGTTTTTATTGTGGGGAGTGCAACAGGTAAAGATGGGATGGGTGGTGCAGCATTTGCGTCTGCCGATCTTACAGAAAATAGTGCAGAAGACCTTCCTGCCGTACAGGTTGGTGATCCTTTCCAGGAAAAGAAATTGCTTGAGGCCTGTATGGAATTAATACCCACTGGTTCCATTGTTGGTATGCAGGATATGGGCGCTGCCGGGATTATCTGCTCCACGGCAGAAACAAGTGCAAAAGGTGGAGTAGGCATGCGTATTGAACTTGATAAGGTTCCAATGAGGCAAAAGGATATGAAAGCATGGGAGTTATTATTGAGTGAGAGCCAGGAGAGAATGCTCATAATCGTAAAAAAAGGCAGGGAAGCTGAGGTACTTGAAATATTTGATAAATGGGATCTCCCATGTTCTGAAATCGGTAAAGTGACTAGCGATAAGTTTTTGAAGTTTTATATGCATGGCACACTCGAGGCTGAGTTGCCAGCCGAAAGCCTAGTGCTGGGAGGCGGAGCCCCCGTTTATGAGCGTGAGTACCAGGAACCAGCTTATTTTAAAAAGATAAACCAATTCGATCAAACCCTGGTTCCAGAACCTGAAAATCTTGTGGAAATAGCCCGGCAGATTATAAGCCTTCCGAATATCGCGTCTAAGCGTTGGGTTTACAACCAATACGACAGCATGGTTGGCACAGGCAATTTAGTTACAAATGCACCTTCAGATGCAGCTGTTGTAAAAGTAAAGGGAACAAAAAAAGCGCTTGCCATCACAACAGATTGCAACAGCCGTTACGTCTTTGCAGATCCGTATGTTGGTGCAATGATCGCTGTGAGCGAAGCTTCAAGAAATATCGTTTGCAGTGGGGGAGTCCCGATCGGAATTACTAATTGCCTGAATTTTGGCAACCCATACGACCCCGGTGTTTATTACCAATTTGTACAGGTGATAAAGGGAATGTCAGAAGCCTGCCTGAAGTTTGAAACACCCGTTACGGGCGGCAATGTGAGTTTTTATAATCAATCGCCTGATGGCCCTGTCTATCCCACACCGACTATTGGCATGGTGGGTTTGCTTGAAAACCTCGATAATAAAATGACGCTGAGTTTCAAAAAGGAAGGTGATGTAATATTTTTATTAGGTAAAGCCAATAACGATATCAACTCTTCAGAGTATGTCCATAAGATACTCGCCATTGAATATTCTCCCGCACCTTATTTCAACCTGGCAGAGGAATTTCGTGTGCAGCAGACCGTTAGAGCACTTATTGAAAACAAAATGATTTCCTCGGCTCACGATATCAGTGAAGGAGGATTGTTCGTCACGCTTTGCGAATCTGCTTTTACCGCCAACCTGGGTTTTGATGTGGTATGCGGCAAAGCAATTAGACAGGATGCATGGTGGTTTGGTGAGGGGCAGGGTAGGATAGTGGTGAGTTGTGATATTTCCGAAGCTGCAAAACTGGAAGCGTTTTTAAAAACCTCGGAAACTGCTTTTGAAAAGCTCGGCCTGGTTACTAAAAGTGAATTGCTGGTTGAAGGTAAAAATTGGGGGAATATTGTTGAATGGAAAAATCTTTACGACACGGCTATAGAAAATATCCTGAAAGCAGCGGCAGAAAAAGGAGAAGGCTTACTTTTGTGATAATGGGCTTTTAAAAATTTCAATAAAGTATGCAGGAATTCTTAACGAATAAATATATTGTTGTCACTGGCGCCGCTGGCTTTATCGGTAGTTGTCTTGTAAGCTTTCTCAATGTAAAAGGATTTGATAATCTTGTTCTCGTAGATGATTTTTCGATAAAAGAAAAAGATGCTAACCTCCTCGGGAAGAGATATCAACTTAAGATTGAAAGAGAGGAATTCTTTAGCTGGTTGGATACAGAACAGCGACCGGTTGCTTTTATTTTTCACTTGGGTGCCCGCACCGATACAACGGAATTTGATTATGCAGTGCATCAACACCTCAACGTTGATTATTCTCAAAAAATTTGGAAGTTCTGTACTGAAAAGAGTATACCACTAGTTTATGCATCCTCGGCTGCCACGTATGGAAATGGCGAAATGGGTTATGATGACGAACATTATCTCACAGAAAAACTTGCTCCGCTTAATCCCTATGGAAAATCCAAAAATGAGTTTGACAAATGGGCACTCAGGCAGGAAAATCAACCACCAGGGTGGGCAGGATTAAAATTCTTCAATGTCTACGGGCCTAATGAGTATCACAAGGGCAGAATGGCTAGCGTTATTTATCATGCGTTTAACCAGGTAAAAACTATTGGGCTTGTCCGGTTATTCAGGTCGCATAAAGCAGAGATTAAGGATGGAGAACAGCTACGGGACTTCATTTATGTGAAAGACATCGTAAAAGTATGTTATTGGTTTATGAAACAATTCCTTTCCGGTGACGGGGCCCCATCTGCTATTTACAATCTTGGTACCGGTGTGCCAAGGACCTTCAACGACCTGGTGCTAGCCACATTCCAGGGCATGAAAATTAGTCCCCGGATTGAATATATAAACATGCCGGCTGATATCAGGGATTCGTACCAATACTTTACCATTGCTAAAATGGATAAATTAAGAACTGCCGGATATAGTGAAGATTTCACCAGTCTTGAAGACGGTATTCTTGATTATGTGCACAACTACCTAATGGTCAATAAAAATTACTAATCAGTTTTACCAATGCAAATGGTTGTGCTGGCGGATATTGTGTTGGCAGGCCTGAACTTTAACACTCATTTTCCACATTGGACAGGACATATTTTTCCTGCACAAAATTTAGCTGTAAGTTTGCATGACCCCCCGGATTTTATTTTCCATTTTTTCCCGCCGGTCAACTGATCATGTAGATATTCTTCTATAATGAATACCTATCCTGATCATTTGTATTTATGGGTTGTCAATGTTCGATTTGTAATTATTATCTGAAAAATAGATCTCATGTCAAAGTATATTTTCGTAACCGGGGGTGTTACATCTTCTTTGGGAAAAGGAATTATCGCAGCTTCCCTGGCAAAGCTTTTACAAGCCCGTGGTCTAAAGGCGACTATCCAAAAGTTTGATCCATACATTAACATTGACCCGGGTACACTCAACCCTTATGAGCATGGAGAATGTTTTGTTACAGAAGACGGCGCGGAAACAGATCTTGACCTCGGCCACTATGAGCGATTTCTCAATATATTTACCTCCCAGGCAAATAATGTTACCACTGGACGTATATACCAGACCGTTATCAATAAAGAGCGCGCCGGAGATTATCTTGGAAAAACAGTACAGGTAATTCCACATATCACAGACGAGATCAAAAGAAGAATGCTTCTTCTTGGAGAATCCAATGAATTTGACGTGATCATTACTGAGATTGGCGGAACAGTTGGTGATATTGAAAGTCTGCCCTTTGTGGAAGCAGTTAGACAGTTACAATGGGAAATGGCAGATGAAGATTGCATAGTTATTCACCTTACGCTTATCCCATACCTGAAAGCAGCGAAAGAATTAAAAACCAAACCTACACAACACAGTGTGAAATTACTTTCTGAAAATGGTGTACACCCCGATATCCTGGTTTGCCGTACAGAACGGCCATTGGGAGAGGAATTAAAAAGAAAAGTGGCATTGTTTTGTAATGTTAAACCTGATGCGGTTATTGAAGCCCTTGATGCGTCCACAATTTACGAGGTCCCATTATTGATGATGCGTGAGAAGCTCGACTTGATTGTTCTTAAAAAGCTGAATATTTCAACTACTGAAGAACCAGATATGCGCAAGTGGAGAGAATTTCTTGACAAGCTTAAATATCCCAAATATAAGGTCACCATTGGATTGATCGGTAAGTACATAGAACTCCAGGATGCTTATAAATCAATTCTCGAATCTTTCATTCATGCAGGGGCGATGAACGATTGCAAAGTGCAGGTAGTAAATGTGCATAGTGAATTTATCACTGAGGATAATGTTTCAAAACAGCTGGGAGAACTCGATGGTTTATTGGTAGCACCTGGATTTGGTCTGAGGGGTATTGAAGGCAAAATGGTTGCTGTTCAATATGCCCGGGAAAAAAACCTTCCTTTTTTTGGGATTTGCCTGGGGATGCAGATGGCAGCAATAGAATTCGCAAGAAACGTTCTTGGGATTGCTGACGCTCATTCTACCGAGATGGAACCGTGTACAAAAAATCCTGTTATCGATATGATGGAAGAACAGAAGAAGATCTCCATGAAAGGTGGTACCATGCGTCTCGGATCTTACCCCTGCAAAATAAATGAAGGATCGCTGGCGCACAAGATTTATGACAATGCACTTATCAGCGAACGCCATCGACACAGATGGGAATTCAATAATAAATATCTTTCGAAATTTGAACAGGCTGGGATGATGGCAAGTGGAAAAAATCCCGAAACCGGGCTTGTTGAAATTATTGAATTACCAGGTCATCCTTTCTTTATCGGTGTGCAATATCACCCGGAATTGAAGAGTACAGTTGAAAATCCACATCCTTTATTTGTTCATTTCATCACTGCGGCCAAAGAGGCAAATGAAAAAAGACGTTCGGTGAAAAATCCACTTTTGCAGAGTGAAATGATTTAGAGGTAATTAGGAAAATAAGTACCCACTTTTTATTACCAGGGTAAACAATTAAATAAAACTTATGGCATGTAATTTCTCAATACCATTCTCGGGTTCTGCTGATGAAATATTATCCAAAGCAAAGTCTGCAGTAGAAGGCCAGAGCGGAGCATTTGAAGGTGATAAAAATTCGGGCAACTTTCATGTAAGTGTTCTCGGAAGCACCATAGCAGGATCGTATACGATAAGCGGGCAGGATCTCAATTTAATAATAAGTGATAAACCATTCTTCGTGCCATGCAGTACAATCGAAAACTTTCTGAAAAATAAGATTGGCTGATTTGCCTGGAAGATTTTTAGTTCTCCTGTTTAGTCAATACCTCTCTTTTCATTCTTTCCCATATACCATCAAAAGTCTGGTGTTTCTCATCACGCCAGTTTCTTGTAAACGCTTTGATCTTTTCAGTACGGTCATTTTCAGTGAGCATAAAAAATGCCCTGATGGTTTCCGCATCAGTTTCTTTTGCCAGCGCATTGTATAGCTCTTTGATCTCCTGTTCTTTTTTGATATTCGAAGCAGCCATCTCCCGTTCCATCTCCTCACGGAGTAATACTTTTTCATCGTATGTGCCTGAGGGTAATAAGGTTTTCGAAATAACCGGCATTAATTCAATCAACAATAAAATTATAACAATAAGGTAATAGCGGAATTGCAAAGCTGTATTATCCTTAATCAGGTTATTGAGTGCTTCTATGCGGGTAAGAAATCCATCATTGAAATAAGTTGTGAATTCCTGTTCCTGTTTTTTTATACTTTCATTTATTTCTCCCATCTGTTCATCTGCCTGCCTGATCCCAGGTTCCAGTGATTGAGCAAGCTGCTTATATTCAGTATCAAGTTTCTGATATTCATTTTTTTTAGCCAGTGCTATATCTTTGATACCCACTTTGCCTGTACCACCACTGCCATCTGTCTCGGCCAGGTAATTATCTCTTGCTACAGATACAGCGGTATATTTTCTGTCAAGTTCCTGTTGCAGGGCATTCTTCTCTTTTACGAGGTCTGCCTTTTGATCTTTATAAAATGCAGTTACTTCTGCTTTTTTAAGTTGTTTCTTTTTTTCATTATCAAGCGAAGTTTGCAACCTGATCTCTTTATCAAACATATATAATACGGCAGGCTGTGCCATAAAGGTTCCAATGGTGAAAGCCAGAAGTCCACGTAACAAAAGGGGAGCAAACTTATTCCTGTTAAATTTTGTAATGCCTTTAATAAGGGCTCTATCGATTGTAAGTATTATAAATCCCATGAACAGACCGAGTGCGATGGCAAAAAAACTGTTATCTACTATCGTAATAAAAAAATAGGTCCAGGCAAGTGTGGCGAAAGCCCAGGTGGCCAATACCGTCATACCAATTATCCGATACCGGTTTCGGTCTACGATAGTATCCTTGAGCAGTTCTTTTTCCGCTGTAGATAACCACCATAAAAATTCTGTAAAAGGAGATGGTGTATAATTTTCCCTTTGAGAAATAGAAATATTTTTTTCTGACATTTTTTTAAATGTTATATGTAGACAAATTATGCAGGCATTATAATTTATTACTGCTTTCACAACCCGACAAATAGTTATCAAATTGGAATGCAGTTCCTGTATACTTAAGTTGAAGTTGAAGTTGAATTCGGAGGATCCGGGGAACCGGTTCCTGATACAAACATATTTATAAACGGCCGAATATTATTTATTGGTACGTCTTTCGCGTAACATTAACAGATTCTTGCAAAGCGGGTATTAAACTACTTAGATAATAAAGCCTCTAAAACCTATCTTTACCCACTGTAAGAGCGTTTAAGTTAACCCACATTTAAATACCATGAAGAGATTATTTACATCAATACTTTTACTTACAAGTATAGTAACAACAGCCCAGCCAAAAGGCATGGGGAAGAGTGATGCTGAAGCAAAAAAAGTGCTCGATGCCGTTAGTAGCAAATTCAAAGGCTTTAAAACTGTAGCAGCCAAGTTTAACCTCAGGATTGAAAATGCCGCGGGGAAAGTCCAGGGATCAAAATCCGGTTCAGTATCAATGAAAGGTACAAAGTACAGGATCAGCGTAACAGGCCAGGAAATATTTTGTGATGGAAAAAATGTTTGGACTTATGATAAGGGAAACAATGAGGTACAGATAACACAATTCGATGCTTCCGCCAGTACTATCACTCCGCAAAAGTTGTTCACAAATTTTTACGATAAAGACTTTCTGTATAAATTAAATGGCGCTTCGAAAGTTAGCGGAAAAACGATCCAGGAAGTAGAGCTTACGCCAATCGATAAAACCAAACCTTTCTTCAAAGTTCTTGTGAATATTGATAAAAATTCCCAGACTATAACCCAAACCAAAGTGTTTGAGAAAAACGGGAATAAGTATACTTACTCAGTTGCAAGTTTGAAGACAAATGTACCCGTTGCAGAAAATCAGTTTGTCTTTGATCAGAAGAGTTATAAAGGTGTGGAGGTTGTTGATTTGAGGTAAAGGTTTCACACGGTTAAGAGGTTTAAGAGGTTCAAAAGGTTTAAGAGGTTCAAGAAGTTCCAAAAAAGCTGAAACTCAGGCCTCCTGAACCTCTTAAACCTCTTGAACCTTTTAAACCTTTTAAACCTTTTAAGCGTTTCCTCCCCACCTGAAACTTTTCACTTCAATTCCAGCAAGATCGAGAGCGCGGTCTGCTACAGTAGCAGCAAGTTCTTCAATAGTTTTCGGTTTGCTGTAAAAAGAAGGAGTTGCAGGACAGATGATTCCACCGGCGAGGGTGATTGTTTCCATGTTCCGGATATGAATAAGATTATAAGGCGTTTCTCTTGCCAGGCATACCAGGCAGCGGCGTTCCTTAAGTATCACATCCGCGGCTCTTGTGATAAGATCGTTTGAAATTCCGCTTGCTATTCTTCCCAGGGTTCCCATACTACACGGGGCAATAATCATAATACTGTATTGTCCTGAACCAGAAGCAAACGGAGCAGAAAAATCATGGGTATCAAAAAATTTTACCGGGTAATCTTTATAGTATTCATTATCCAATTCAGTTTTCCAGACTTCTTTTGCATTGTCTGTCATTATAATTGACAATTCCTGCACCTGCTCATCTGCAGCGATTAACTTTTCCAGGATGAGGCGGGCATAGATCGATCCGCTTGCGCCTGTAATAGCCAGCAAAACTTTTTTCTTTTTCTCCATAATGTCAATTTATAATCTGCAAAAACAATTTCATATTTTTGTTAAATAAAATCTTTCTTGGTGTTAATCCAATAAAATTACGATTACTTCGTTTTAGACTATCAAATAAATATGCAAAAGGTTAGAGTGTTTTTGGCTGGGATGTTATTGATCTGCTGTTCATTCAGGCTTGCTTCCCCTCCGTTAGCAAAACTTCAGTGGATGGAAATTAATGAGGTTCAGGCCAAATTGAAACAACAATCAAAACCGGTTTTAATTGATTTATATACCGACTGGTGTGGCTGGTGTAAGGTAATGGATAAGAAGACATACAGCAATGAAAAGGTAATTGCATACCTGGAGGAAAATTATTACGTAGCAAAGATCAATGCTGAATCAAAAACAGAATTTACGTGGAAAGATAAAGTGTACAAATTCAATCAATCTTATAAGATCAACGACTTTGCCCTTTATCTTTCAAATGGACAGGCAAGCTATCCAACAACCGTGATAATCCCTGATGATGGATCTCCTCCTATACCGATAGCTGGATTTATGGAGCCAAAACAATTGGAACCGATTGTAAAATTTTTCGGAGAAGGAGCTTATAAAACAAAAACATTTCCTGAATTTCAAAAAACATTCAGGTCTACATGGAAATAATTTAATAAAAATATTATATGCAACAGCTGTTTCGAATGAAGCGGCAGCATCAACTCGGTTTTTCATAGGATATTGGATTAAAACGGGGGTAGATTTTCATCTGGCCCCCTTTATTTTTGACCAAGATTCCAGGATTGTTGGATTGCAGGATGAAATGATCCACACTGGTATAGCTTTTTGGCCCCCTTTATTTTTGACCAAGATTCCAGGATTGTTGGATTGAGGGATGAAATGATCCAGACTGGTATAGCCATTCTTTTAATTTAAGAAATCCTCAGAGCATTTTATCCCGCCTTAGAAGCAAGGTGAAAATATCAAAAATTGTATTCTAATCTAGGGGAGGGACATAATTCCCGGGAGTGTTAACGAACTCCAAATACTCAAATTCATGCAACCAATATAAAACTGCTACCGACTTATTTATAGGTTGATAGAATTAGGTCTAATGATTAATGGTTTTTTGATTAGTTCCGGGCTTCCTTTTGGTTGCCCGGATTTTTTTTGCATGAATATTACTATTCTGAGCTACTTGCACCCGCCATTGAAGCGTCGGCCATATCAGGAATTTCTTCAGATTTATATTCCCCAGCATCTAATTTGTGTTTGGTTTCAGAGAAAGCTTTCAAGGTCAATTCAATATCTTCATCATTATGCACAGCGGTTGGAATCAACCTGTAAATGATTTGTCCCCTTGGAATGACGGGGAATACAACTATTGAGCAAAAAATATTATAATTTTCCCTAAGATCCATGAGCATGGCGGTTGCCTCGGGCAATTCTCCTTTCATGTACACAGGCGTAACGGGAGAGTTTGTAGTACCGATATCAAATCCCTTCTCACGTAATCCTTGTTGAAGTTTATTTACATTGTGCCATAGATCCTGCCTCAGTTTGGGCATGGTTTTGAGCATCTCCATTCTTTTCAGCATTCCTTCTACAATAATCATCGGTAAGCTCTTGGCAAAGATCTGGGAGCGAACATTATACCTGAGAAAAGTCATAACGGTTTTGGGGCCGGCGATAAATGCACCGATGCTTCCCATGCTTTTTACAAAAGTGCTGAAATACAGATCTACTTCAGATTGGCAGCCCTGTGCCTCATCCGCACCGGCTCCTGTTGCTCCCATCGCGCCAAATCCATGAGCATCGTCAATGAGTAAACGAAAATTGTATTTCTTTTTTAGTTCGGCTATCTCTTTGATTTTCCCCTGGTTGCCACTCATTCCGAATACTCCTTCGGTTATCAGCAGGATTCCACCGCCTTGTTTATCGGCCATTTTCACTGCACGCTGTAATTGTTTCTCGCAATCCTCGATATTATTATGTTTGAATGTATAGCTATATCCAAGATGTAAGCGAACTCCATCCACAATACATGCATGAGATTCAGCATCGTACACGATCACATCCCTCCTGTTGACAAGGGAGTCTATACAGCTCATTATACCCTGGTATCCGAAATTGAGCAACATAGAATCTTCACGATTTACAAAAGTTGCTATATCTCTTTCCAGTTCTTCGTGCATTTCTGAATTGCCACTCATCATCCTGGCGCCCATAGGATTTCCCATTCCCCATTTTGCGGCAGCATCAGCATCGACCTTCCTTGTTTCCGGATGGTTTACCAGGCCCAGGTAGTTATTAAG